>JALNVT010000108.1 GCA_023231265.1 Sphaerochaetaceae bacterium | reverse complement strand
TTCACCCTCTGTCTTTTTACCATTGTTGTTTTCCCCCTCTTTTTTGAGGTGATGATGGTAATACATGTCGTACAAACGACGTCCTTCTCAAGGGTGCAAGCTTGAGGAGGATTTTTTTTATCCTTTCAAAAACTACTTATCA
Source organism: Sphaerochaetaceae bacterium (assembly GCA_023231265.1). GTDB lineage: Bacteria > Spirochaetota > Spirochaetia > Sphaerochaetales > Sphaerochaetaceae > Pleomorphochaeta. The sequence goes on along the minus strand of JALNVT010000108.1, from coordinate 8,113 downwards.
AAAATTTGTTAACATATATTAACATACCTGTACAAAACTACGAAAAAGGTTCAATTTAGTTGCTATCTATTAAGTATTGCAATGATCATGCTTCAGTCATAAAAAGAGTTAAAATGTGCGCAAAAACTATCTTGGTGTGGATTTGGTTTTAACTGCATATTGGTTTTTTAAATTTTATTTAAGTATCAGAATTTTGCTAATTGCCAATCATCTGACAATATGAGATATATCCAGATCTTTTCATGTTGAATGCTGCTTGAAAGGTTGGTGAATATAATCAGATGGTGAAAAAATTAAATTTACAAGAATCTGGCTGGATAAGGCGTTTTATTAAGTATAAAATGATTTATTTAGTCAAAAGCAACAAAATGAAACATTTTTATTTATGTTTTTTCTTGTTATACTTTTTCTTTCATGCTATTTTATAGTTATATCCAAGGAGGGAAGGATTGTATGAAAATAATAGTAATAGGAAACGGTCCTGGAGGCAATTCTGTAGCTTCAAAACTGGCTAAAAATGGCTATGAAGTTGAACAATACAGTGATGAGGCTGTAAATTTTTACAGTCGAATTAAATTACCAAGTGCATTGGGGGATTTAAAAAAATTAGATGCCCTTTGCGCAAAAGATAGTCCATCCTATCTGGTACATGCTTCAGTAGTAGGCATTCACAGAGAAACTAAAAAAGTGCTTCTATCATCAGGTGATGTTTCATCATATGATAAACTTGTTCTTGCAACAGGTTCAAATCCAAGAAAATTTTATACCGATTCAGGTTTGAAGAATATATTTTCACTCAGAACATATCATGATGGAGTTCAATTAACCAAAAGAGTAACGGATCCTGTTGTTGTTTTGGGCGGTGGTCTTTTGGGCCTTGAAGCTGCACTTGCAATAAATGATATGGGACACAAAGTTACAGTTGTTGAAGGTGGAGAATGTCTTTTAGGAAGACAGTTAGATGCTGAAGCTGCTGCTATGATAGAAAAAAAATGTAAAGAACGAGATAACTTTGATGTTATCTGTGGTGTTCTTGCTTCACAAGTTGATGGTGATGATACCATTGAAACATTGACACTTCAGGACGGAAGAGTTCTTGATTGCAAAACTTTATTGATTGCAGCTGGAGTCATTCCTTCTATATCACTTGCAAAAAATTGTGGTGTGAAAGTTGAAAGAGCTATTGAAATTGATTCAAGATGTAAAACATCTGATGAAAATATCTATGCTATTGGTGATTGTGCACAGTTCAAAGGAAAGTGTCCTGGTTTGATGCCTATAGCACTCACTCAAGCAACTGTTGTAGCAAATGATATCATGGGAGAGGGTACTGATTATGTTGAACCAAAACAGATGCCAACTCGATTTACTGTTGATGGTATGAGCGCAATCTGCTTTGGTGAGAAAAAAGGTGAGAAACTTTCTAAGAGAGTTGGAGATCTCTATGAAGCTTGGTACATCGATAATAACAAAGTGGCAGGTGTTATATTGGTTGGACCAACATCCCATCTACCACTTGCTAAGAAATTATTGGGAAAAGAAATAGAAGATACTTCTTCTCTTCTCGATTTCTAATCCTCTATTTCAGAACGTTTGATAACGTAGAGTCTTGAACCATTGTCGCCCATGGCGCGAGTGTGGATTGGATCATAACCAAGACCACCAAATTCTTGACTCAGCTGAATACCGGCGTTGATTAATAAATCACCGCCCAAGAAATGATGAGTGATCTCGCTACTCAAATGAATAAGTTGATTGGCGATATCCTCTTTTTTTGAGCCTTCTTTAATTGAAATAGGTGCCATCTGTTTGATCATATCCCCAAATAAAGCAATATCTATTCTCTGAGGTCTGTTGAACATCTCATACATATAGTTAGGATTAGCTATTTCAACTTTTAGAATTTCAAATGGTGGATTTGCTTGAGCTTTTTCTTTGTAATCCAACACAATTATCTCACTCTTATCTCTATTCATAACAGCCCATCTAGCTCTCTTGTGAGTGCTGCTCATTGTTTCAAGTCTTACAAATGTTCCAAATTGCAATGTTGTTCTATATTGCTTGTAGAAACTGATCTGCTCTTTTATTATATCGAGTTCAACTTGAGAAAGAGCTGTCAAATCCAATTCATAACCAAGGTTACCAAAACATGCAACATTGAATCTTGTTTCAATATCGGTCCTTCTCAACGTTTGGTGATTTGGTGATGCAGATACGTGACATCCCATGGATGATAGAGGATATCCACAGCTTGTTCCTTCCTGAATGAGTACTCTTTCATAGGCATCTGTACAATCACTTGTCCAAGTTTGTGGCATGTAGCAGAGCATTCCTAAATCAAAACGGTTTCCGCCTGAAGCACAAGATTCAAACAGAATCTTAGGGAAGGTCTTTGTGAGACGTGTGAGTAATTCATACAGGCCAAGAACGTATCTGTGATAGAACTCACCATAGTTATAGGTATGGCCAAGTGATGAATATAAATCAGAGAAAACTCTATTCATATCCCATTTTACATAATCAACTTCACTGTATTGGAATATTTTTGTAAGAGCTTCTTCTAGATAATCAATTACATCTGTGTTTGTCAAATCAAGAATGAATTGATTTCTTCCAACACTGGGGTCTCTTCCTGGAATTATGATTGCCCATTCAGGATGATTATCAAATAAATTACTGTTGCGGCTGATCATCTCTGGTTCAACCCACAGACCAAAGAACATTCCCATGTTGTGTATCTTTTCAGAGAACTGACCAAGACCACCTCTGAGTTTCTGAGTATTTACAACCCAGTCTCCTAAACTGCTCTTATCATCATCTCTTGCTCCAAACCAACCATCATCCAAAACAAATAATTCTGCACCAACTTCCTGAGCTTTCTTAGCTAGCTTCAATAACTTTTTGTCATTGAAGTTGAAATATGTTGCTTCCCAGTTGTTTACAAGAATTGGACGTGGTCTATTTTTCCAGTATCCTCTTACAATATTGTTGTTTGTGAAGTAGTGAAGATTTCTAGATGCACCACTGAGTCCCTGCTTGCTGAAAGTTGTGATTGCTTCCGGAGTTTCAAACTTGTCTCCCGGAGTCAGAGTCCAACTGAATGTATCATCATTGATACCAGTTAAAAGACGAGTTTGATTGAAATCACTTACTTCAACACTTTCTTTATGATTTCCACTGTATATAAGATTTGTTGCTATACATTCACCTCTGAGCTCTGTGCAATCTTTTCTTGCTAGGAACACACAGGGGTTATGTGAGGCACTTGAAACACCGAGACGTGTATCATTAACAATTGTACCTGTGGTAAGTGCTCTGCGAGTTATATGTCGCTCTCTTGCCCAAGCACCATCAAAGGTTATGAAGTCATAATCATTATCATCAAAATCCAATTGCATTGAAGCGAGCTTTTGAACAGTGATTGTAGCCTCACTATCATTGTAGACTGTTGTCTTCCTTGTAATAACATCACTGTCCTCAAATACAGAATAAGAAAGAATTATTCTTATAGGAAGTTCTTTATCTTTCAATGTAATCTGAAGAGTTTCACATTCCTCTCCGTTGGCATAGGAAGACGGAAGAGATTTTGTGGTTATCTTACCCTTTGCAATTTGATGACGAACATAAAGGAAATCTAAAGTTGTCATTCCTCCATTGTAACTGATAACAGTTGATGGATTTCTGAAATCTCCCTTACCAGGAGTTGAAATTTCCTGTTTTAAAATATTCAAATTGAGATTTTTTGTGCTCTCGCTGTAAAGAGTGGATGTTCCCATTGGAAATAATGCCTTACTGTTCAAGGCTTGAAGCTCGATGGAGCGCTCTTTTATGTGTGAGCCATAATATAAATGTTCTAAATGGCCGCTTTCTCTTAAAGCGAATAAGTATGTTGTATTCCTTGTTGAAAGGTTAAAAATGCCGTTTTTTTGGCTAATCACTTTAAATCTCCTTTGTACTTAGATATAAATAGTATTATACTATAAATAGAACATAAGAAAAGAAAATTATTGGCTATTTTAAAAAAATTCGGGAGAAAAAATGGATATCAGGCGTGTTAAACTCAGTGAACATAAGAATGCTACAGTTTTGAGTAATGATTTGGTAAGAGCTATTATTCAAGATCATAATGGAAGAGTTGTAGAATTCAGTGCAACAAACATACATGGCGGATGGGTTAACTGCAACAAATTACACAAGTTTCCATTTTCCAAAGACACTGTTTTGCAGGAAGGGTTTTATTACGATCGAACAAGTAGGCTCACTGAGTTCTTATATGGTTGCCAACTTCATATAGATGATTCTGAAGATAAAAAGAAGAGGGAAGAAGTTGAGAGGGAAACTGAGAAAGAGAAAATAAATTCCAATATTGCTGCAAGTGATTTAGGTGATATATTAATTGAAAGAGATTTAAATACAAGAAATGAGAACAAGAATGAATTTGTAGAATCTTTATTTGAACACAACAGAATCAGCTGGATTGTACAGCGATATGGATCTGATCAGAAGACAGGTGCAGCGTGGGTATTATCTGTCAACAGCAGCACTGGAATTCATAGTAAATGGGGTGCAAAGAGACTTGATATCCTTCTTCCTCATCAACCTGTTATTTACAGCGCTACATACCTGAAAAACAAAGGTGATTTTGATATAAAAGCAGATCTTGGATATGATAATTCTTTGAGCCCTCCTTTCTTAGAGAGTGGGTGCATCATCAATTGCAGCTCAACTGCATGGAATGTTGCAGAAACTGCTGTTAAAGAGCTCAGCTCTACAAGAGTGAACTGCTGTGACAACAAACCATTTCCTCTTGATAAAGCACCATTTAAAGATGGTTCGAAAGGAGATATCAGAGTCATCCCTGGCATCAATGGAACATCAGATGTTCTTTATGGAGTACCAAGCAACAAGGATACAAAACATCAGTGGGTCAGTGTGATAAATCCTCGTCAGCAGATGTTCTATCTTGCATTCACTCCCGCAAAAGATTTACTTGAAGACATTGATGTACCTCTTACATATTCAACTTTGGTCATGGACTTAGGTGGTAGAACCAACCAACCATGGGCTCTTTATGACGGTGGAACCTGCAATGAGTTCTCACTTCATGTAGGAGCCAGCACAACCTGCTTTGGCGACAGTGCAACAATAACATTGAAACCTGGTGAGGTAAAAAGAGTTCTATATGGCAGAGCTTTGAATTCGTATGATAACACTCGAATGGGAAACAACTTCACAAGCTTTGAATCATTCAATCACAACATAGTATTGAAGAGAACCAAAAGCAACATAGTCATTCCATCAGATCCTAAGTTTGAGACAATCAAAGAAATTTGTGGAAGAATAATAGATTTTGATGATTGATAGGACAAAAAAAAGATTGCACATTGCAATCTTTTTTTGTTATGAATGTCATTCATCAATCACTTATGAAAGTATCTATGGCAATGAATATATCATAGTCAGGATAGCTCTCTTTGAGGTGATCTACTATAGAATCACGAAGAGCAAATTTATCATCAATATTGAAATCAACTACAATATCAAATGAAAGCTGCTTTGTTTCAAAGTTTATGTAGAAAGCATGAATCTGTAATATTCCAGGAATATCTTCAATATATTTAGATATTTTATCCTGTATTCCAACAACCAGTGGATCGTCTGTATTTGCTGCATATATACCAAAAGTTAGGATGATTCCATATTTATCATACATATTCATTCTCAGCTTTCTTGTGAGCTCATATATCTGCTTTGTTGTGATGTTCTCTTCCAATTCTATATGGACAGAGCCAATCATTGTTTCAGGACCATAGTTATGCAGAATCAGATCATTTACTCCTAAAACCATCTCATCCTTTTTGATATCTGACTTAATGTCTTTTGAAAGCTTGCTATCTATTCTTGTGCCAAGAATTCTATCAAGAGTTTCACTCATCATATCCCAACCAGCTTTTAAGATGACAATTGAAATACCAAAACCAATGTATCCATCAATGTTTATCTTCCATATTATGGTTATCAAAGCTGAAATAAGTGTTGAAGCTGATACTATTGCATCAAAGGTTGCATCAGAGCCTGATGCAATGAGAGCTGTAGAGTTCACTTTCTTACCAGTCTTCTTTGTGTAGTTTCCAAGAATCAACTTCGCGAAGATTGCAATTATGATAAAAGCAAGCATGAGTGGGGTATAGCTTGATGTGGTTGGATTCAGTATTTTTTTAAAAGATTCAACAAGAGATGTTGCACCAGCAAAGAAAACAATCGATGCCACAATAAGAGCACTGAGGTATTCAATTCTACCATGGCCCAATGGATGTTTGTTATCTGCAGGTTTTAAAGCGAGTTTCATTCCAACTATTGTGATAATTGATGCAAGAGCATCACTTAGGTTATTGATTGCATCCATCATAATAGCTATGGATGAGGATAGAAGTCCAATTACCAATTTAAAAGCGGATAGTACAATATTTGTGGCAATTCCAACAGCACTGGTTTTGATTATCTGCTGGTCTCGAGATAGTGTTTTTTTCATATATTTTCCTTTTTTCTTGTAAAATATTTAATATTAATTATATCAACATAACCAATTCAATTCTACTGCAGAAAAATATGGTCTAATTAAAAAATATAAATCAAAACAAAAACAGGAATCACTATTTATTATAATGATTCCTGTGTCTTTACTGAATTATTTATTTGAGATTAGACTTTTAATTCCAATCTCCAGTATATACTTTATATTTTTCAATAAAAGCATCTACTAATTTGCTAGCTATTGAATAAGAATTTATAAGAGGATTTAACATAAGTGCTCTTATTGCATCATCACGACTGTTAGTGCGAAGGGCTTTTGAGGCTGTTCTTTCATATTCTTTCATTCTGCTGATCATCTGCTGCTGCATATATGAAACATCTTTTATTTTAACGCTTTCACATTTGTTTTTAGTTACATGGCAGGTAATCTCTACAATGTCTTCATCTTCTAAGAAGTCTAAGGCTCCATTGTTTGGAATGGAAAGAACCATCTCTACAGGAGTACCTGTAACATATGATTTTATAAAATTAAGAGCTACGCCAGCATAGCCTCCTGCATCTTCTTCTTTTATGAACTCCTCAAAAGTTTTATCCTCAGTATGTTCTATCCTTTGATTATTATTTTCAATGTTTCCATAACTATTTTCTCTGATAAGATAATGATGCATATATATTGAAAATGCTTCATCAAAATTCTTTTCAATGTCCATTCCTTCTAGCTTCTTCATCATATCTTTGTTGACTCTAGAAATTAATTCACCTCTTGTTTCAGGTGCATCCAAAATGTTTTTGATGCACTCCTCTTCATAATAATAATAGTGTAAATATTCATTAAGTAGGCTATTACCTGTGATGTTTATGAGGTCTTTTGAGAATATCCTCATATCTGAATTATTGTAAAGTTCATCATCATTTATGAAGTCCATCAGGACATCGTTACCTTTTATCCTCATATCTTTGAAGTATGAAAGATGATTCAACCCATAACAGTTAATTGAGAAATCTTTTGGTTGTACGTTATATAGTCTCTGTAATTGTTTTATGAATTCTGATGGACCATCGCAAATACCATAAACATTATCATATCCTAAATCTCTTAATGTTTGAGTAACTAGACCTGAAGGGTTTGTAAAATTAAATATGAAGTATCCTTTGTTGCTTATTCTATCTGCAATATCCAAGTAGTAACGTAAAGCACTTATGGATCTCATTGCCATAGCAAACCCACCAGCTCCTGTTGTTTCTTGTCCTAGAACTCCTAAGTTAAGACATGTCCTTTCATCAAACACTCGAGATTCATCTTCTCCAACTCTCATTGCAGTTATTATGATATCAGCATTTTTTAAAGCAACTTCTGCATCACTTGTGTAAGAAAACTTTATACTATCATCAATAGTTGATGCAATTTTTTTTGATAAAGCTCCAAAGGTATTGAGTTTTATTTCGTTATTGTCCATGAATACGACTTCATCGATATTTGCTATTTTGGCATTGATAATAATTGATTTAGCTAAAAATGGAGCTCTTACACCACCACCACCGAGTACACATAATTTCATTTGAATATCTCCTAATAATA
>JALNVT010000107.1 GCA_023231265.1 Sphaerochaetaceae bacterium | reverse complement strand
GGCTCTCGGAGCTCCATAGGAAGCCATTTCTAGCTAATATTACAGCTACTTTCCTATAACCTAAGAATGGGACAGGTGACCAAGTATCAAGAACAATCATTGCTCTTTCATAATCCAATTCTCGTTCTTTTTTTCGCCTATCTTCTCGTTCAACATGGTTTTGTAACCAGTCGTAATAGTGACTTCTACTTATCTCCAATATGTTACATTGTTCACTTATTGAACATTTAATATCTTGACCAAAAGAGTGATATTTAAGATCAGGAATAATTAATTCACAAAGGTCTAAACCGATGAACTCATCTTTTTTTTAAGAGTTCCAATTCTAGTTGAGACTTACCAAATGCAGCTGTTATAAAGTCAATTTTCTCATTGGCTTCTTCAAGTGCTTTTTCTTGTTTTTTACTTTGCTTTGACTCTTCAAAGGATGATAAATCTCTATTTAGTAGATTTTTCTTCCATGAAGAAACCATACTTGGAGCGATTTGATATTTTGCAGCAATTTCTTGAACAGTATTTCGTTCTTGTACAGCTTCTAGTGCAATCTTCAATTTAGTGTCTTTGCTAATAGTTCTTCTTTTTCTACCCATGATTAGTATTTTAATCCTCTTGGAATAAACTAACAATGATTCTTTAAATTATTTTCCTTCTGTCCAATAATACGTCTCAGTATAGTATTTAGTATTAATATTAGAAAAGATAGTTACATATATCTAAGAAAATTTAAGGAAGAAATTAAAGTTTCTAAGAAAAACGATTATAACTTCTAAAGAATATCACAGTATTAAGATTTCTTAATTTTTCTTAAATTTGAATCCTCTTCAAATATTGTAAGTATTTTTTAAATCGAAGCTGTTCCTAAATAAAGGTGTCAACTTTGTTAATTTATTGAATTATAAGTATTCTATAATTTACATCAACTCTAATATGTTGTAATTTTATTCTTGGACATATTACAAGTTGTAAAGGAATATTAATGAAGAAGAGTAATATCACTGAAGTTGCAAAAAAAGCTGGTGTATCAAAAACTACAGTATCTAATTTTTTAAACAATAAAAATAAGAAACTTTCACAGGATACCAAAGCGAAAATTCAAAAAGTTATCGAGGAACTTAATTATGTTCCATCAATAAGTGCACGAAAATTGTCACTTAAACATTCTTCAAAAACAATTGGGATTGTAATTGAACACACTTCAATTGAAAACTCACTTGCAAGTGTTATAAGTTTTTTTTCAAATATTTTTAAATATGTAATTCCTTTAATGGAAGAGAATGATTATAAGTATTTAATTATTCCTGACCAAAACCTCCGAAAAGAAACAATGGTAGATTATATAAAAGGGTTATGCAGTAGCAATTTGCTAGATGGAATAATGCTTATGAATATTCAGGAAAACGATGACTATATAAATGAGTTGAAGAAGTTGAACTTCCCTTTTGTGTGTTTTGGTCACACTAATATCAAAGGAGTTGATAATTATATCGCAACAGAACATGAACATTCAGTTTATAAAGCAGTGAATTGCTTGTTAAAAGAAGATGTTAAAGATATTTACTGCTATTGGACAAATGATTCATCAATAGTAAATCATCAATATGATTATGGCTATAGGAAAGCATTTAAAGACAAAGGATTAGATGTAAACAATTCATACATACTAGGAAAAAATTTTAGCTCACAAGATTCTTTAGTGGGGGAATTTAAGAACGTGCTTATAAATAGTGAAGAGCTCATTGGTTTTATAATTCCTTCATCAAAAGTAGATGAATTGCATGAAGCTTTATTAGAAACAAAAAAAGAACTTAGAAAAGATGTTTTATTAATATTATATGCATATTTCCCAGTATCAGAAATGAGTGAACGTTATTATTCCTATATCAATACTCCTTCTAAACAATTAGGGGAAAATGCATTTTATATTTTACAATCCGAAATGGGTGTTTTGATTGAAAATAGGAAAATCAAAAATAGATTTAATGCTGAATTAATAGTAAATTTGACTTCAAAGCGAAAAAAAGATAATTAAAAGAGTAAGACTATATTTTATTTAATATTTCTTGACAACATGGAAAACCTGATTTACTATTAGGTGAACTAGTTTACTAGGGGGTATTAGTAGGAGACTAAAAAAAATAGGAAATTAAATATATTGGTTAGGTGAACTAGTTTACCTTATCAGTATGTTCCTTTTTGATACTCTAATAAATTTAGTTTGAAATAAAAATATTTACAGTATTTCTGCAAATAAAAGGAGAATGAAATGAAAAGAATCATTTCTATTATTTTAGGTTTAGCAATTGTAACATCAATATTTGCTAATGGAGCACAAGAGCAAAATACTAACAAAAAAAAATTAGTTTTTTGGGATAAATCAGAATATGTTCAAGATTACAATGTATTATCAAAACAACATTTTGATGAATTTTGTGCTGAAAATAACATAGATGGTGAATACGTAATTATTCCACCTAACGATCTTAAACAAAAGTTATTAGCATCAATTGAAGGGGGGAATCCTCCTGATATCATCGTAACAGATGATTTTTCAGCAAAGCAATATGCAGGAATGGAGCAATTACTTTCTGTTGATTCAGTTATGAATGCGGTTCCTTTTACTACAGCAGCAAAAAATATTGTGCAAGTAACAAATGGTAATTTTATTGTTCCTATGTGTATTCTTGCTCCTGCTATGTATATAAGAGCTGATAAATGGGAAGAAAAAGGATTAGATCTTCCTACAACTTGGGATGAATTATATGAAACAGCTAAAGTTGTAAATGATCCTGAAAATGATTTCTATGCCTTAGGATATCCAATGGGTGCTTCAGGTGGTGGAGATGCTGAAGCTATGTGTAGATCAATAATTTTATCATTTGGAGGAGTTCCAATTGATGAAAATGGTGTTGTTACAATAAATAGTGCAGAAACATTAAGTGCATTAAAGTTTATTGCTAAACTTTATACAGAAAATCTATGTCCTCCTTCAGCTATTACTTGGGATGATATGGGTAATAATACAGCATATGGAGCTGGTTCTGTAGGTGTTATACAAAATTCTGGTTCTGTATTTAGTCAATTGCAGAAAGAGAACCCAGAATTATTAGCAAAAACAAGAATCTTATCATATCCTTCTGGTGTGGCCGGTGCATTTATTCCAACTGGTGGTAATGTATTTTGCGCATTCAAGAATGGTGAATCAAATGATTTAGCAATTGAATATATTAAATCATTCTTTGAAAAAGATTTTTATGAAAATCTTTTAACTAAAATGTTAGGAATGTGGCAACCAACTATTACCGGTGTAACTGATAATGATTTCTGGAAAGACCCAATCAATTCCGGTTGGTTAGAATCATCAAAACATGGTGTTAATAATTTATATCCAGCACCTTCTACAGATTTAATTGCAAATGCTTTCTCTGAACAATTATGTGTTAAAGCAATTCAACAGATTGTTTTAAATAATGTTGATCCTCAAATTGCATTAGATAATCTTGAACAAAGTTTTAAAGATACACTAGGTCAATAGGATTTTTAAAACTTATTGAAAATTAAAAATATAATCTGCCAGTTCATGACTGGCAGATTATACAAAGGATGGTTACATGCAAAATAATTTAAAAAGTATTGAAAGAAAATTAGGTTATACCTTTTCTTTTCCAATATTATTTTTAGTATTTATTATCATTGGATTTCCTTCAATATATACATTTATACTTAGCTTTACTAACAAACGTATTGGATACCCATATCACTTTATAGGCATCAAAAACTATGTTGATATTTTTAAGAACCCTGTGTACTGGAGAGTTTTGAGTAATACAATTATATATACTTTTGTTTGTATAATAATAAAGCTAATGCTTGGTTTTGCCTTTGCTTTATTATTAAATGAAAATTTTAAAGGTAGAGGATTTGTTAGAGTTGCAATGCTTGTTCCCTGGGCTATTCCAGGAATGGTAGCCGCTCACACTTGGAGATGGATGTACAATGATCAATATGGAATAATAAATGCTATTTTAAGAAATATCGGTCTAATTGATAATCCAATTCCATGGCTTAGTGACATGAAATTAGCTCTAATTGCGGTTATTATAGTTAATATTTGGAGAGGAATTCCTTTTTTCCTTTTTAGTATTCTTGGTGGATTACAAACAATAGATAGTCAGTTATATGATGCTGCTAAGGTAGATGGAGCTGGAATAGTATCTAGATTTTTAAATGTAACAGTTCCTTCAATTGCCCCAGTTTTAACAATAACAACATTGCTATCTACAATATGGACTTTTAATGATTTTGATAATATATGGCTTATAACTGGAGGTGGACCTCTAAATGCTTCAAGTGTTATATCAACATTTACTTATGAAACTGCTTTTATTAGTAATCAAATGGGAAGAGCTTTAGCTGTAGCAATTTCTATAATACCTATTTTAATAGGACTAATGTTTGTAGCAAATAAATTACTTTCAAGGGAAGATAAATAATGAGAAAATCAAATTTAAAAGATAGAAAATTAAAGAAAATAGGAATAATATTTTTCTCAATCTTGGGTATTTTTTGGTCTCTATTTCCAGTTTACTGGATGTTAAAATCATCAATTACACCAGATAATGAAATGTATAAATTAAATCCTTCATTATTTCCATCAAAGATTACATTTATTCATTACAAAGATTTGTTTACTCAGACAAAATTTATGACAAATTTTTGGAACAGTTTATATGTGTCTATATTCTCAACTGCTATAGCTTTGTTTTTTAGTATTATAGGATCTTATGCTATGGTTAGATTGAGATATAAGGGAAGATTATTTATAAAAAATAGTATCTTTTTTTCATATTTATTACCAGCTTCTGTTTTGTTTATTCCTATGTACATTATGGCGAGTAAAGTAGGTCTAGGAAATAATAAAAATGCTTTGGTTATTGTCTATCAAACTTTTATTATCCCTTATTGTTGTTACATGCTTATGAGTTATTTTGTTGCTATTCCAAAAGCTATGGAAGAAGCAGCATATATTGATGGTTGTAGCCACATTCAAGCATTGATTAGAGTTATTTTGCCAATTGCTTTACCAAGCATTGCTGTTGTAGCAACTTTTGCATTTACTCTATCTTGGAATGAGTATTTGTATGCATTAGTAATAACTACTAGCCCTTCACAACAAACAGTTACAATTGGTATATCAAATTTTAAATATTCAGATACATTTATTTGGGGCTTAATTATGAGTTCTTCAGTAGTAGCTTCTATACCGGCTGTAAGCTTGTATATGTTGGCTCAAAGATTTTTAAAAACAGGCCTTGCTGCTGGTGGGGTAAAACAATAAAAAAGGAAAAAAATATGAAAGAAAGTGAAATTTTAGAAGATAATATTAATACATATTCTTCACCAAAAGATTTAAGAATTACCGATATTAGATTTGCAAAAATTACCGGTGCTCCTATGGATTGCATAATGCTAAAAATATTAACTAATAGTTCATTAGTTGGATATGGAGAAGTCCGTGATTGGAGCTCGATGACCTATGCAAGTATTTTGAAAAGTAGACTTGTTGGTGAAAATCCATGTAATGTAGATAAAATATTTAGAAAAATCAAACAGTTTGGCGGACAAAGTCGTATGGGTGGCGGAGTTTCAGGTATTGAACTTGCATTATGGGATTTAGCAGGTAAAGCTTATGGAGTTCCTGTTTATCAAATGTTAGGTGGTTCTTTTAGAGATAAAATTAGAATCTATAGTGATACAGATTGTGAGGGAAAGCATACTGGATCTCAAATGGGACAGGCCTTAAAAAAAAGAAAAGATATGGGATTCACTTTTCTAAAAATGGATTTAGGAATAGATCAATTATTAGATGTTCCAGGGGCTATGAATGCACCATTTGATTTTAAGCAAGATATTATAGATGCTTCAATAAATAATATGTATCCATCTAAAGGTATACGAACTGATAGGTACCGCAAAACTTTAGAAATTAATAATGTCGCTCATCCTTTTACAAATTTACACATTACTGAAAAAGGTTTTGATATTTTAGAATCATATTTAAAGGATGCTCGAGAAGTTGTTGGTTATGAAATCCCTTTAGCAATTGATCATATTGGTCATATAAGTGTTACAGATTGTATCAAATTATCAAATCGAATTGAAAAATATAATATTAGTTGGTTAGAAGATGCTCTTCCATGGCAATATACAGAACAGTATAAGAGATTATCTAATCAGACTAGAGTACCTTTGGCTACTGGTGAAGATATATATCTAAAAGAGAATTTTAAACCTTTATTAGATTCAGGATCTATTGATATTATTCATCCTGATATTTTAACAAGTGGAGGAATTTTAGAAACAAAGAAGATTGGCGATTATGCTCAGTCAAAAGGAATTGGAATGGCAATTCACATGGCTGAAACTCCAATTGCCTGTATGGCTGCAGCTCATATAGCTAAAGCAACAGAAAACTTTATTGCACTAGAATTCCATTCAGTGGATATACCTTGGTGGGATTCACTTGTAAATTATTCAAACGGAAAAGATAAGATAATAGAGAATGGATTTATTTCACTTTCAGATGCACCCGGTTTAGGAATTGAGAGCTTAAATGATGAGGTTATTAAAGAGCATATGCATCCAGATGAGAAGGGCATATGGTTATCTACAAAAGAATGGGATGGCGAATGGTCTCATGATAGAATATGGAGTTAGTTTAACTTTAATAAAGGAATAAAATATGAAACAAAATGAAAAAGAAAAAGAGTTAAGATTTGAACCTTCTAAATTACCTTTTTTTACAAGTGAAATTAGACAAGAAGAATATCCTCGTTTAATCCCTTCAAAACCTGAAAAATTAATAAAACTTGATATTACTGATTTAGAAAGAATTGATAGATTTAAGAAATTATATGGTGGATGTGTTTCTGATGCAATGCATCTTAATGGAATAGTTGATACAGTTGTTACTCCAGATATAAAACCTTTGAAAAGTCACGACATAATAGCAGGACGTGCTGTTCCTATAAAATGGCATTCTTTAGCTCCTGAAATTCATTTGACAAAAGAGCAAATGTTAGAAAGACAGGCTAAATGGGACAAAGAGGGGTCTCCCCAAAAGCACATGCATGATGCTCTTTTCCCTGGTTCTATTTTAGTCTTTGACAACGGAGGAGATACACAAGCTGCACTGTTTGGAGAAATGAGTTGTAATCTAGCTCAAGCTAGAGGTTGTATGGGTGTTATAAATAATGGATTAACAAGAGATTGTAGATATGTTATGAAATTAAACAATTTCCCATACTTTACAAGAGGAACAACTCCTAATTCATATGGTGGTTGGAGAGTAATTGGTGTAAATGAGCCAATATATTTACCTGGTCATATGAAACATTATGTTATAGTTAATCCTGGAGACTTTGTATTTGGAGATGATGATGGTTTACAAATTATCCCTGAACCATATGTTGATACTGTATTAGTTAAAGCTGAAGAAATTTTTAGTTTTGAAGAACAGGAAAGAGCTATGATTGCAGGTGGTATGCCAATATCAGAGGTTTACGAAAAATTTGGAGATCTATAAGTTCTCTATTTAGTAAAACAACAAGATGTGTTAGAAATATTAATACATTTTGTTGTTTTATTTTTTTTATATTAGTTTTTAGATACTTTATACTATTAGACAAAATTGAAAATAATATTTTCAGTAAGTTTATGTTTGCTTTTCTTTTTGAAAAATATACTAAGACCTGAATCCGTATAGAGAGAGCGTCATTCCATACTTACTTTCAGTTTGTAGATTTTAAAAATATAATTCCTAACATATTATGTACTAGGAGTTATATCATGCCTTTTTCAAAAGAATTTAAAAAAAGCTTTATTGAAGAATTTTTAGAGCGCTATCAGAAAGATCAAAACTTATCATTCAGAAAATATGGTATGGATAAATTGGGTAGAATCCATAGTTCTATTTACGTTTGGCTCAAGGAATTTGATGTCAACAATATTTGTACATCCCCAAATCCTGCAACTTATCATAAGAGTTCAGTGAGTTCAAAAAATGAAATAATTAAAATAACTGATCAAGGGATAGTTACAAAGCCAAAAAGCCAGGCAAAGATTTCCATTAAAGTTGGTGATGCTTCAATAGATATGGGAACATGTTATTCAAAAGAGGATTTGGTATTGGTTCTCTCTGCATTAAAGGAAGTAAGAGATGCTGATTGACTTTGATGAATATGAATTCTTTATAGTATGTGG
>JALNVT010000106.1 GCA_023231265.1 Sphaerochaetaceae bacterium | reverse complement strand
CTCCGAAATCCATATTGGTCATCACTTACAACACCGGTCCTTTTGTTCTTTACTGTTATTCTATCAAGTACATAAAAAATAGCAACCTAAATATTTTAATTCTGTAATTAGGTAAATTCATAACTTATAACAAATAATAACAACTTCTAACATTTTGACAAGTTTTTTTATAGCAACTAACTATTTGTATAGTAATTTAAAGCACCTCCCAACCATGACACTTGTTAGAACTTTTTAGGCAACTTGTAACATATCTCATAAGAATTTGGTGGTATTATTGGATTTTTACTGTTTTTATGTTGCTTTTTGACGAAGTTTGTTATAACATAAGGGCTGAAATTAGTATTACAAATCGGCATTTATGTACCTCTGAGGTGTAATTTTGCCAATAAGTTTGTTATTTTTCATTATAATATTCGCATTTATGACTTTATAAAACCATAAATCAAAATTATAGGAAAACAAACTTCTACAGATATATAACATATGGCTTTAGTTATGTGAATTTTACTAACATAACATTCTATCAATGAGGTATGTTATAACTTAAACTTAAAATATGTATAGTTTGTAGATGATTTGTTATATGTACAAAGCTTGATAGTTAAAATCGAGTATAATTTTTACAGGGCAGGTAAAATAATGTTAGTAGCACCAATTACAAACGAAACTAAATCGACTCAGATTGCAAACAAATTAGAAGAAATGATTCTTTCTAAGAAATACAAGGCTGGAGACACTCTTCCAAGCCAGCAGGAATTGGCACAACAATTTTCAGCATCATCTAGATCTGTAAGAGAAGCATTTAAGAACCTTGAAGCAAAAGGCTTGATTCAAGTTAGTCAAGGTAAAAGGGCTTTAGTAAAAAGTAACAACCTTGATCAATTCGTAGAATCACTATCAATGTCCATGCTATCAAAGCAAGTTCCAGATAAAAAGTTACTCACTGACTTAATGCAAGTTAGAGTTACTATTGAAGTTGGGGCAACAAGAGAGTTATCTAGAAGTGCATCTAGAATGCTAATTGTACGTTCTTTAGGCCGTTGTTGCACAAAGATGGAAGCACAGATTGAAATATTGGAAGAGAATCCAAAAGATGTTGAAGCTCTTAGAATCTTCAAAGAAAATGATTTTGATTTCCATACAACATTGATCAAATCAAACGATAACATCATTCTTAACTCAATCTATGAAAATCTATCACCTCAGCTATATGCAGCTCTTGATAGACTAAAAGAAACTTTGGCTGAGAAGAAAAAGAAAGTAAATGAATATCATTATCTTGTTGATGCACTAGAAAATGGTCAGACTGACCTAGCAGTAGCGTTAACTCTTGTTAACTTAACAAATATAAATGATAAGTTTGAAGAATTAGCTCTTTAGTCAAACAAAACTAAATTGTAAAACCATTGCCTCGGCAGTGGTTTTTTATTTGTCTTTTTACTAAAATAAATTAATGGAAAATCTAATAACAATAAAAAACGCAAGTGTCAGACGCAATGACATAAACATAGTTGAGAACCTGAATTTTGAAATAAACAGAGGCGAAAGTGTAGCAGTACTTGGACCAAATGGTGCAGGTAAATCAACCCTGTTTAAAATATGCTGCATGGAAGTTCATCCTTTATGGAAAGAATCTTTGGTCATAAAAAGATTTGGTTATGATAAGATCAGCAAGGAAGATCTCAGAATGAAAATGGGAATCGTATCAAAAGAACTTCTTGAGATATGCAGCTCTTCATATTCCGTTAGAGATATTGTTGCAGGCGGTCTACTTTCATCTATTGGGCTTGATTTCCATCATCATCTAACTGAAGAGATGTGGAAGAAAATTGATGATACAATAGAGAGATATGATTGTTCAAACATCAAACATAAGAAGATGAAGAATCTATCAACAGGAGAGGCTCAGAAGGCTCTCTTGGCCAGAGCTCTTGTCCTTGAACCAGAGCTCCTTCTTCTTGATGAAGCTGCAAATGGACTGGATTTTCCTTCACGAAGTATATATCGCGATACATTGAAGACCGTTCTATCAGAAGGAAAGACTCTCGTGATAATAACTCATGATCTCTCTCAGGTACTTCCTGAGATAAACAAGATAGTGTTCATGAAAGATGGTAAGATCATCGAGACAGGCAACAAAGAAGATATGCTTACAGAGAAGAAGCTTTCCGCATTGTATGGTAAAGAGGTATATTTAGATAAGAGAAATGGCCTGTATTCAGCCTGGTGCTAATTTTGATTATAAGGAGAGGTGCTTCACTTCCTCATATCTGAAGCATGTTGTTATATGGTCATTGACCATACCAACAGCCTGCATGAAAGAGTACATTATTGTGGATCCCACAAACTTGAGCCCTCTCCTCTTCATATCCTTACTCATCTTATCTGAGATATCGGATGTGATTGGCATATCTGATATACTTGATAGATGATTATCAACAGTCTTTCCATCAACAAAATTCCATAGATAATTTGAAAAGGATCCAAACTCTCTCTGTATTTCTAGAACTGCTTTTGCATTGGTAATTGAAGATCTTACTTTAAGTTTGTTTCTGACGATTCCTGAATTTGAAAGCAATCTCTCAACATCACTTTCTGTGTAATTGGCCACTGTTTCGATTTCGAAATTGTCGTATGCCTTCTTATATTCAGCTCTTTTTCTGAGAATGGTCAACCAACTGAGACCTGCTTGAGCACCTTCAAGGATAAGAAACTCAAAAAGAAGTCTATCATCATGAACAGGCACTCCCCATTCTTCATCATGATATGCCAAATACATCTCATCTTCCGTGTTCCAATTGCAACGGTTATCCATTTATTTCCCCTCAATTTAATAAACAAACTATAACACATGCTATCTCATACGTAAATATTGGTACAAAACATCATGAATATAAGCATTTCATATCCATTTGTAATGTTTTTGTGAAATATTTATATTTCAACTTAATTTGTTTTAAGACATCTTTTAACGTTCAAATTATCCAATTTTTTCTACTTTTATGATTAAAAAATCAAAATTTAACTAATATTCTTTAGCACAGTTTCTTTTTTCATGCTATTATTACTTAACAATGTTTATGGAGGCATTTTATGAAAAGATGTTCAATCATTATTCACAGTGTTAATGGAAATTGCTTCATTATGGCACAATACTTACAAGAACTTATGCAAGATCGTAACTGCGATACACGCCTATATCGTGTGCAGGATGACGATTTACATATTTGGGCAAACAAAAATGAAACCACAAATGATTTTTTAGAGGATATACTAGCTTTACCTTATGCAGATACAGAAATTTTACATAAGAGTGATATGATTATATTGGGAAGTCCTACTATGTTCGGTAATGTTACAGGCGAGATGAAAACTTTCTTAGATTCAACTTTCCCACTAACTGAAGATAGATCTCTTGAAACTAAATTTTTCGCTTGCTTCACAAGCTGCACTCACTCAACATGTGAAGGCGCTCATGCAATAGATTCTATGATTTACTGGGCACAGAATATGGGTCTCATCCATATTCCTTTTGGTGTTCATACTGAAATTGATTCTCATAACCAACCTGTAGCTGGACTTGTTCACCTAGCAGGTAAAGAAAATATGATCAGACCAAGTGTAAAACTTGGAGAGGTGATGGCTTGTTATGCAGACCAATTAGCAGCTTATATTCAAGATGATGAGGATGACGAATAAATAATTCTACTTATAATTTGTAATGATCATGCCACTCAATTTTTGGGTGGCATTTTTCATGTTCTAGCCTAAAGAAAAGAAAACCCTTTACAAAAACCGTTAACAACAATTCTTGTAGAGGGTATCTTTAAGAAAACAAAGAAAAAACAAATAAGTACATATCTGACATATTGAGTAAACTACTCTCAATAAAATACAAGGATGACATGTACTCGACTAATTAAATGTCTTAATTAAAAGACATTAGTATGTTAACAAATCTAGATTTGAAAAACAAGGTTTTAATTCTTTATTTGTTACAAAATACCTAATATTTTCATTAGTGCCCTATAATTACATAAAAATGAACTTATTATCAATACATCTTTGTTATTTGTTTTAAGCAACTGATCTTTCACTCCAGTCAAAGCTATACATACAGAAAGCAATTCAGTCTTCAAAAAACAGTTTCTTGAGCAATCTTGTGATTTCGTATAAATTCTCTCTTGTCCTTTATATGATTCTGGAACTGCAATAATAAAAAAGAATATTACATTTCCGTGCATTCATATCATAAAAGAAGCAATTATAGTTATGAATCTTCCCAAAAAAAAAGCTCTGCAAGATCATTGCAAAGCTCCTGTTGGATGACACTATTTTTTGGTCATGAAGTTTTTAAAGCGTCTCCATTGCTTTTCGAGATATCCCTTACCATATCTTCTTTGATAATCTTCTGTTGCAGTTTGAATTGTAACTTGCTGAGAACCTGAAACTTCCTTCAGGTAGTCCCAATGTCTTACAACCCATATGTAAAGATCACCTTCAGTCTTACCTGGGAAAGATGATAGGAGTTTCAACTTTCTGCATTCCTCAATAATTGGGAAATATACATTTTCATACCAGCTCTTAGCAGCTTCATTGAAGCTGATCTCTTCCTCTCGGTCTTGGTTGATGTAATATTTGTGAACCATAATATGATTTATGATTTCAGGGTACATTCCTGAATTTGTAAAGGTCATCTCTTCAAATGGAATAACATCTTCCAGATGATACTGCTCCACAACCTGCTCTCTTTCAAACTTTACAACAGAGAGTCTGAGCTCTTTCATTGTCATTCCCTTTTTCAAAGGAATCTGAGAATCAAGCTCTACAACTTCTGCATCTATATATTTTACACCTTGGGCCTTTGCAACAGAAACTCTATGGTTACCATCTCTTACAAAATACCAATCACCTAGCTTGTATACATCAATTGATGGAAGATCTACATACTGCATGTGAGCTCTATCGATACTTTCCCATCGATCTTTTAAGAGATCTTTTTTGGGATAGAAAGCTTTTGAGAAATCACGGAACCTTCCCTCACTGCCAATTATCTGATCAATGGGAATTGTCTGCATTCCTTTGTAAGTTTCACCCTTAGGTTTGATTAATTTTGTTACTTCATATAATGACAGTAAATCAGAATTTTCCCATTTAAGTTTTGACAAAAGCACTTGAAATCGGGCTCTGTTCTTTGCACTAGAGAAATCATCTTGACTTTGTGACATCAATGTTTGATTATTATTATCCATAAAATCTTTGGTAATTTTCTCAAAGAGGGACTTACCAATCCTCCATACGTCTAATTTATGATATATTTTGTTATTTTACAACAAAATAACTATTTTCTAACCGAATATAACGAATTTTTAACAATTAAGCTAGTATGTTATTTCTTCTTTCTTTTACCTAATTTATCATCATCAAGCACAAATGATTTGTAAACATTTATTATTTTTGTTCTCTTGTATACAGTATCTCGTTTGGCATTCGAATCCTCCAAATGAACATGACCATGTAAAAGGTATTTGGGCTTGAAGATATCCATAAAAGTCAGCAAGGATGCAAATCCTTTATGGCAGGGATCTGATGCATCATTCAATCCAAGAGGTGGTGAATGCGTTACAACAATATCAAGATAACGACCATAAAAAATCCTATTAAAAATAAGATGAGGAGCCATTTTTATCATTCTTCTTCTCATCTGAGTGTTTGTATATTGATGTATTCCCTTGTTGTAACGAATGCTTCCCCCAAGTCCAGCTATAAGAAGACCTGTCTTCTTATCTCTATAAACCCTATCCTCAATCATCGTCCCACCATATGGTACGTTCTTTGATACAAGCTCTGTAACAGAACCTATGCGTTTGCCAGTTTTAGGATCATAATATTTGAAATGTTCAAGGTTATGATTTCCAAATACAAAAAGCAGAGGCCTGTTGAATATAGATATTATGAACTCATAATAACTCAATGATAGATCTCCTGCACCAATGACCAAATCTATATCTGGAAAAAAGTTTTTTGCTTTCGATGTATAAACCAAATTATCCTTATCGTCTGCAACACATAATATTCTCATAATTTAATTTTCCTCTTTTGTGTGAACAGATATTTTAAAAATCCAGTTCAATTACAGAGTAATCTATTTTTACAATAAAATAAAGAAATTTATTTTCACCTTACTCATTGTCTCAAAATGCCAATTCATAGCTCATTTTGAGTAATTTGAGGCTGTTTTATTCAAGATGTTTGGCATCTTCAATATTCTGTGAAAATTATTGTATTGACGTAGGAAATTTACTGAGTTATAGTTTATGGTATAAACCACTTTATAAAGGAAACAAGAAATAATGATAGACAAGAAACAAATAGAAGAAGCTTTAAAAAACATTGCTGATTTGAAATCAGCCGTAAACAACAACCTCGAAGGTTTGAAACCTTCTTTTATTTCAAAACAATTCATTCATAGCATTTTGATATGCAACATACTGTTTACAGTGGCAACTGTTATCACAGCTGTGGCTACATATAAGTTTGGAAGTGCCACTATGGCCACTCCTATATACAGAGGTCTCATAATATTTTTTGCAGCACTTGCCTTTGTTTATATTGTAATAAAGAAATTTAAGACTTTGAAATCAAATGAATCAGAATCTTTCAAAAGTCTTCTGAAGCATAAGGCTTTCAGCAAGCTATATCTAAACATACTTTACACTTTCATAATAGCATTTCTTTCATTCCTTGCCATTCAATATCGATTTGAAGGAATGCTCAGTACCAGTTGGACATTACTTCCTATATTGGTGATATCTTATGGAGTATGTGTCGTCATGTCAGGTTCTGCTCTTGCTATAAAAGAGATGAGTGCATCAGGTTATGGTATAACCATACTTGGGCTTCTGACCTTCTTCTTTTTTGAAGGCTCCATTCTTCTTTGGTCGATGATTGATGTGACCTTGATTTTATATGCACTGTACTTCTCTCTTTCTATATCCTTAAAAAGGAGCAGATAGAGATGGAATATCCTCAATTCGACAAAACCGTTCATGAACAGACAAAGTTAAAAATACTCACATATCTGAGCTGCAATAAAGAGAGTTCTTTCATGAATATAAAAACCAGTCTCAAACTGACCAGCGGTAATTTGAGCATTCAATTGAAGACTCTGGAGTCAAAAGATCTGATAAAGCAGACAAAGACCATAGAGAACAGAAAGACAAATACCACGGTAAGAATTACAAAAAACGGAAAGCAGGCTCTCCTTGAATATTTCGAAGAGATGGAAAATTTATTATCACAGATTAAAAGAGGTATGTAATGGAATTATTTCGAACCCAAAATCTAACAAAGATTTATGTAACTGAGAGCGAGAATGTTAAGGCGTTGAATGATGTCTCTATAAAAATTGATAGAGGTGAGTTGCTTGCAATTTCAGGTAGATCGGGTTCGGGTAAGACCACTCTACTTAACCTCTTGGGGCTCCTTGATTCAATAACCGAGGGAGATGTCTTCATGAATGATATCAGCTTTGGCTCTCTCAATAACAAGGCAAAGTCCAAAATACGTCGTGATGATATTGGCATGATATTTCAAGCCTACAATCTTATTCCTGTTCTCACTGCAGAAGAAAATGTTGAGCTTGCTCTAAATGCCCTCGATAAAGAGGGACTGATGCGTCTTGGTATAAACAACAAGGCTGATAAAAGAAACTTCTGCATTGAATCTCTGCAAAGTGTGGGACTCTTCAATCTTGAAAACAGAAGACCTCATGAGTTATCTGGTGGACAGCAGCAGAGAATCTCAATAGCAAGAGCCATCGTAAAGCAGCCTAAAGTTCTTCTTGCAGATGAGCCAACAGCAAATCTTGATAAAGAGAACAGCATGAATGTCATCGATATAATCCAGAAGCTGAATGAAGAGATGAAACTCACGTGCATCTACTCCTCTCATGATAAATTGATTTTGGAAAGCGTGAAACGCATCATAAAGCTTGAGGATGGCAGCGTATGTTAAAACTCGCATTTCTGAATCTATTTCGATATAGGAAAAGAACCATAATAACAGCTATTGCAATCGGGGTTGGAATTGCCATTGGTATATTCTCAGCTTCTCTTTTAGATGGAGTTGATGCTGAATCAAACAGAAATCTTCTGTGGTATGAAACAGGCTCTGCAAAGATATATGAAGAGAAGTGGTACGCAGAAAAGGATGATATGCCAATTGAATATCTTATATCAGAAGAGAAGGCAAGCTCGCTTGAAAAAGATTT
>JALNVT010000105.1 GCA_023231265.1 Sphaerochaetaceae bacterium | reverse complement strand
TGGATTTTTAATTTTGACTTTTTCAAGCAATAGATTATTATATTCAGGCTATAAAAATATCTATGAAAAGGAGATTCAAACACCAAAAAAAATCCTCTCCTATTCTGAATATAAATTTCAAAACAAGAGAGGAATTCATTGCATCAAAGATCTATTTAACTTATTTCAAGTCCAATATCACTAAGCATCTGAACACCATATTCTATAGATACAGCATAGCTCATGGAAGTATCGTATTCTGGAGAGTTATTTTCACGACTGAAATCACCCCCATCATCCAATGGGGAGAAACGTCCAACAACAATTCCTACAATTCTCTCATCTTCAATGCTCACAAGTGGTCCACCTGTCATGCCATCATGTACCATTGAATCAAACAGCAAGAGTTTTGTGCCATTATCTAATTTGACTTTAGAACTCAACACACTGCTTCTTATAGCAAGCATGTGCATGTCTTGGTGTCCGTAAGGAAAACCGATATTGATCAAGCCAGTTCCCAGTTTTAAATTATCTACCTGCCCAATCAAATAATCAGGAGTTTCAATAACAAAACCCTTTTTAAGTTTTAGAACAGCTACGTTATGATAAGCATCTGTTTTCACTACTTCAACACTCACCGCAGCAACCTCATCCAAACTCAATCTTGTGAAGTCCTCA
The DNA here is from genome assembly GCA_023231265.1 of Sphaerochaetaceae bacterium. Classification (GTDB taxonomy): domain Bacteria; phylum Spirochaetota; class Spirochaetia; order Sphaerochaetales; family Sphaerochaetaceae; genus Pleomorphochaeta. The sequence continues at coordinate 7,682 of JALNVT010000105.1, read as the reverse complement.
GGGTCCCGTGCTCTTGCAACCATGAGGTTTTCAAAATCATTCTCAATAATATGAGTTGCAGTTAGAAGATAACCCTCATCATGTACCAAGAAAGCTGTTCCTAAAAAGACAACACTGTTCTCGCGTTTTCTAAGTAAAATAAAACATGCTCCGATAAATTTTTGTCCTGGATTTTTATACATTGCTAGCATCCTTCTTTTGTTTTTTTTTCTTAAAAATTACAGGTGGTATGTCTGCTGATTCTATTTGGAATTTTTTAGGTTTTCCCTTCTTTGCTTTAACGGAGAAAGTTTGAACTCCAAGATATTCATTCAATCCTTTTTTAAGACTGAAGCAGAGAACCAACAATACGACACCAAAAGGTAACCCTGTGGCAACTACTGCTGATTGAAGAGCTGCAAGTCCACCACCAACCAAAAGAGCTGCTGCGACCGCACCTTCAAGAATTGCCCAGAACAAACGCTGTGGAATTGGAGGATCTGGATTACCACCAGCTGTGATGATATCGATTACCATTGAACCTGAATCTGAAGATGTTACAAAGAAACTTACCACTACCAGAACTCCCAAAATAGAAGTAATTGTATTTAGAGGCAATCTCTCAAGCAATAGGAACAGTGACAATGGGATATTCTGAGTTACAACTTCAGCAAATCCTCCACCACCAAACATCTCAAGGTACAGAGCGGTATTACCAAAAACAGTCATCCATAAGAAAGTTACCAATGTTGGAACACACAATACTCCCATCAGGAATTCTCTTATTGTACGTCCACGTGATACACGTGCTATGAACATACCAACAAATGGAGACCATGCAATCCACCATGCCCAGTAGAATACTGTCCATGTGTTCTGCCAATTGGTGTTTTCAAATGTTTCATTCCAAGTTGAAATCACTGTTATCTTATGCAGGTAATAGCCGATGTTCTCAGCAAAACCGTTCAGAATGAACATTGTAGGTCCACATATAAATACAAAAGCCAGCAATAATATTGCAAGACGAATGTTCAATACAGAGAGTTTCTTAATTCCAGAATCAAGACCTTTCACAACAGATACTGTTGCTATTGATGTGATGATTACAATAAGAACCATCTGAACACCAGTGCTCTGCTCAATTCCAAATAGATGACTCAATCCAGCATTGATCTGTTGAACACCAAATCCTAGAGAAGTTGCAACACCAAATAGAGTGGCAACAGTTGCCAAGATGTCGATGAGATTTCCCCAGGCTCCATTAATTCTATCTCCTAAGAGAGGATAAAAAATTGTTCTAATTGAAAGAGGCAAGCCTTTGTTGAAACTGAAAAAAGCCAGTGCCAATCCAATTAAAGCGTAAATTGCCCAAGAATGAAGGCCCCAATGTAAAAATGTAAAGGCCATTGCTTGATGAGCAGCTTCTGTTTGGTTGGCTACAGGAATTGGCGGATTGATAAAATGGAACATAGGTTCTGCAACGCCATAGAATAACACTCCAATTCCCATACCTGCTGAGAAGAGCATTGCAAACCAACTGGTTGTACTGAAATCAGGATCGGCATCATCACCACCCAACCTGATATCACCATAACGACTGAACATCAGATAAAGTACAAACAGCAGAATTACGTTTACTGTGAGGGTGAAGAACCATCCAGCATTTGTAGTTATTCCATTCAATAATGGATTGAATATATCTCCGAGAATCTCATTAAAAAAGATGGAGAATATAACAAATCCTATGATCAAACCGGCCGACGTAAAGAATACGACAGGATGTATGTCGAATCTCTTTTTTTTCTTTAGAAAAGTATCTTTTTCTTCAATATTGATATAGTACTCCTAAATTATCTAAAAATGCACACGAAACAAAACCCGGAGTGATGCTTCCGGGTATATGAATTAGATATATATCTATTTTATTTATTAATTGAATCAATCAATAAGAAAATTGGTGATTTTAGATACTCAAATTATTTTTGTTCCTTTATGTTGGTAAAAATATGAAAAACTGTCAACCGCCCCAAAGAGATTGTAAAAAAGCACAATGGGATAAGGTTTTAAATGATTTTTACCGATGTTCTTGCAGCCTGAAAAGATTAAATTGCACTGTAATTTTTAGTATTGTAATCATTTTGAATAATTTTATTCACTTTAAATCAACAAATAACAAACATACATGGATATCTTCTATATGCAACAGGATTGAAGCTTCTAAAGAATAAAATATAAATGTTTACGGCTGAGTTTCTTGTTGTTATACTGTAAGAAATTAAGAAAACAGGAGTGATTGATATGGCAGGAAAATTTATTCTCAAAAAAACACCAAGAGATTTTTTTAGATTCTCTTTAGTTACACCCAACTGCATGACAATTCTGACAAGCAAGAATTTTTCAACCAAAGCTGAATGTCTTGAAGGATTAAAGCTCTTCAAGGAAAATACTGAAAGTGAGATAGAGGACAAGACCTTGCAGAAGACAGTCAAATTGAAAAGCCCAAGATTTGAAATCTATTTTGATGAAGTCAATCTTTATCGCTACCGCTTGATTGCTGAAGATGGTGTCAGCGTGGCAACATCAGAAGAAGGTTATCCAACAAAATCTTCCTGCATAAAAGGTATAAAGGCAATTCCTGCAGCTGTTGAAGACGCACAGATTGATGAATCATTTTTAGCAGAGTAATCATCTGATATCTTTAAAACAGATACAATTCAATATTAAATTATAATTGGTCTTTTTAGAACAGAGGGCCAATTTTTTTGGTATACATATTGGTCTTTTCATTGAAGGACCTCCTCAATTATTGTAAAGCTCCAACTACAAGATATGATGCTTTTATTTTACAATTGCATTTTAGTGTGCTATCGTATTCTTTAATAGGAGTCATTATGTCAGAAATAATTTCTTTCAAGGAAAAGCTTTCTTTTGGTATTGGTCCTTTCGGTCAAAATTGTATTTACACCTTAATGGCTAATTTTCTTCTGTTCTATTATACAGATATCTTTGGAATAACTGCAGCTTCTGCTGGGCTATTGCTGACTGTCGCTAGAGTTTGGGATGCAGTCAATGATCCAATGATGGGAATCATTGCAGACAGGACTCATTCAAGATGGGGAAAATTCAGACCATATCTATTATTCACTCCAATATTATTCTTACCATTTGCAGTGCTGACATTCACAGTACCTTCTTTTACAAGATACTCATCAAAACTTATATGGGCATATATAACCTATATTGGATTCGGTATGCTCTATACAGCAAGTGATGTTCCATTTTGGTCATTGAGCAGTGTTATCACAACTGACTCAACTCAGAGGAACAATCTAATTGCTTATCCAAGGTTCATTGCAACAATTGGAACTGCAATTGCATTGGTAACAACACAGCCTCTGATCAACAGATTTGGACAGGGAAATCAAGCAAAAGGATTCCAGATGACAGCTCTAATATATTCCTTGTTGACAATTTTTTGTTTCTGGATCTGTTTCTTCGGTGTCAAAGAGAGAGTCATTGAGCCAAAATCAAAAAATAAGACTCTTTTTTCTGATTCTTTAAAAGCTCTTTATAAAAACAAACCGTTGATATTGGTCTTCATCTCAGGGTGTTTTCTTGGAATAGCAACAACAAGCAAGCTTTCATCTCTTGTTTATTTGGCAAAATACAATCTATATGATGAAGGAATATTCACTCTTATAGCTGGAATCAACATTCCATTCATTCTTCTTGGTATTCTATTGGTTCCACCAATAAGCAAGAGAATAGGTAAGATCAAGACCTATGTATTGTTCAATGCAATTTTTGCCATTGGTAGTTTTCTTTTCTACTTCACAGGTTGGAGCAATCTAACAATCTTGCTTGTCTTCAACTGCATATCATCAATAGGTATGAGTGCCCCACTTGTAATTCAGACATCAATGATTGCAGATACAATTGAGTACTCACAGCTCAACATTGGAACGCGCAATGAAGGTATCATTTTCTCAACGCAGACATTCATGGCAAAAATCACATCTGCCCTCTCTGGTCTTCTGATAGCAGCTATGCTGACTGCATTTCATTACATTCCAAATGAAATACAGACTCTTCAAACTCAGAAAGGAATCTTGTCGATGACAGCACTGATTCCTGCTATTGCAGCAGCTCTAGCAATTGTTCCAATGCACCACTACAAACTGGATGAAAAAGAGCATGCAAGAATTGTTGAGGCCATAAAAGCTAAGCAATAGATGACATGAGCTATTATTTGACATCACTATAAAATGACGAAAGAGCCCAAATCTAAAATAGAAGATTTGGGCTCCACATCATTCACCATTTAGCGAGCACTGAGTATTTATAATTATCGCTATACCTGTAAACCCTTTTACTTCTGAGATTTCTCAATTCTCTCCTTCCAATTGGGATTGATTTTTCTGGTCATTCGTAAATTATGAATTTCTTCATTCATTATTTCATAATTCAGCACAGTTCCCTCTTTATCAGAATTATATTTTGCAGCTCTATCAGCTCCAATACCAAAACGACTTGCAACTTCAATTGCATCAATGTTTGCACCTAAGAAAAGAAACTCCCATCCATATTTCTCTTTTTTTGTTTCTATCAAACTTTTTACTTTTTCATAACTGTAGGCTCTACTGGAATTTTCCATTCCATCTGTTGTTATGATGAATAGAGTTGTATCAGGAAGATCTTCCTTTCTTGCATATTTATGAATTGTTGCAATATGATTTATTGCACCACCTATTGCATCTATCAATGCTGTTGTCCCACGAGCTGAGTACTGCTTCTCTGTCATATATGGGACTTTCTGAAGATTTATTCTGTCGTGAAGAACCTCACTGCAGTTGTCAAATAGGATTGTGGAGATAAGAGCCTCACCAGGAGTTCCCTTCTGTTTCTTCAACATTGAATTGTAACCACCAATGGTATCACTCTCCAGACCAACCATAGATCCACTTCTGTCTAAGATAAAAACGATTTCTGTCAATTTGCTTTCCATAATATTTCCCTCCGAAATTTTTATTGTAATTACATATTACGGAAAACAATTGATTGAATGGTCGCCTAAAAAGCGACAATATTAAAAACCTAAAAGATTTTGGTCGAAAGCAAATAGAACTTCATTTATTTCAAATACGTTGTAGTTCTGCTGTTCAATAAAATATTCGATGATTACATCAAACTTGCTGCTGTGTGAAAGAGCAAAACCAGCTCTAGCGATGAAATCTTTTGTTTCATCTAAATTGAGCTCCAAGGCAATTGCAAAGGATATTGCTGTGATCTTGCTTGGTTTGTAATTCACATTTGTTCTTATTTTTGAGAAGAGCTTGCGATCAACATTGGCCTTTTTGTAGACCTGACTTTCTGTTTTGCCTTTTTCACGGATGAGTCTCAGCAGAGATTGAGAAAATGTATCATCCAGTTCATTCATCAAATCGTAAAGACTTCTTTTTGATTTTGTATGTAGTCTCTGATAAGGTGCTCTTTGAAGTTTTCTTTTGTCTCGTATTGAATGGCTGATCAGGAATTCCCTTGATTCAATCTCTTCGTTGGTTATATTCTCTGAATAACATTCATTACGTTTACCTGTATATTTATCATCAATAAAACTTGTAACTGATTCAAACAACTTTTCAGATAGAGCAAATGATTTTGGATCATAAACAACCAAGAATACCTTTATTTCATGAAATAACAGAAAATTACTGATGACTGATGTGGCAATTTGAAGGGCTTCTGATTTCGGAAAACCATAGGCACCTGTTGAAATCAGGGGGAATGCAATGGATTTACACTTCATTTCTACTGCAATCTGCAGAGAATTTTTGTAGCAATCTTCTACCAAATCCATCTCATTGTCACTTCCACCGAACCAAACTGGTCCAACAGTATGAATCACATATTTAGCATTCAAATTAAAAGCTGGAGTTGCAACTGCAGAACCAACTGGAATCTTTCCAATTTCTTTTCTTGCTTCAAATAATTTAGAACCAGCTGCTGCATGTATATCACCATCAACACCATAACCGATAGCAACATCAGGGTTGGCTGAATTTACAATTGCATCAACCTTCATCTCTGTAATATTATTACGTACAATCTCAAGAGGCACTCTATAACTCCATCATAAAATTTTATTATCGATATGGGTTCCAAATAGAAAATATGTTGAAACCATAAAACATCAATACTCATTATATGTGCATACAAACCACTTGTACAACATTAATTTTCAATACTTCATTCCACAAATCAGTTAATTCATTTGAAAAGATAAATTGTTTTTCTTTCATTGGCCTCTGCTGATAAGAATATTTCCGACATCAAATGTGTCGTATTTGCATTTCAATTCATACCTGGTTCAACTGCATAATGAAAGAGATATGTAAATTTCTAAAATCAAACATACGAAAAGGCAAAAAAAAGCCTAGATCCTCAATTTAAGAAAATCTAAGCTTCACTTCATCATTTATGTTTTGATTTTAATTCAGAACTCTAAGACTTCACTACAGATGCCCTGTATATTTCATCAATAGCATCAGCTAAAACCTTATCAAACTCTTCTTGAGTCTGCTTTACTGATAGATCAGATAGCAGAGCTCTTGAAAAACTTGCAATGAGTTTTGGATTCTTAGCCAAAAGTTTATCTGCGTCATCACGGCTATAACCGCCAGACAATGCAACAATTCTGACAACTCTAGGATCTTTCATAAGCTCTGAATAAGCACCAGCAACTGAAGGAATGGAGATCTTCAGCATTATTTTTACTGATTCATCCAATTTACTCAGTTGTTTTTTGATCTCACTGATCAACATGCCCTCTGCTTCTTTCTTGGTGCTGCTTGTGATATCAACTTCAGGTTCAATGATAGGAACAAAACCTGCAGCTGCAATCTTCTTGCCGTATTCAAACTGCTGTTCAACAATCTTCTTAACTCCCTCAGCATTAGCTTCATGAATTATAGATCGCATCTTTGTTCCAAAGATATTTCTCTCTTTAGCTCTCTTCAACAGATCATCCAACTCTGGCATTGGTTTCATCAATTGAACGCCATCTTTTTGCTCTGCAAGGCCACTGTCAATCTTCAAAATTGGAACAATGCCTTTTTTCTCCCAGAGATAATCTCCTGTATAAAGACCATCTATCTTTCTGTCCATTGTATTTTTGAATAAAATTGCAGCCAATATATGTTCTGATGTAAATGATTTGCTTGTGATAATACGACTTCGCATTTCCTGAACCAAATCGAACATCTCTTTGTCATTACTGTATTGATCTTCTTCAATACCATAAGCTCTTAAAGCTTTAGGAGTACTTCCACCACTCTGATCTAACGCAGCGATGAAACCTTCATCATTTTTCATTCTTGTAAATTGCTTCTGATTCATATCTAACTCCTTGTAAGTAATTGTATTTATAATTTCATTATATAACATATACAAAAATAATACATTAAAAAAATTAGTCAATACTAACAAAAAAGAAATAAAAAGAAATTATTCTGTCATCATATATTTTGGAAGAACAGTCAAGAAAGAATGAGATGTACTTGCTTTAAAATACATATCTCAATTATGTAAGGTTCCTATCGATTTACATCACTTATTATTATATAAATAATAGCATAAGAAGTGAAAACATAGACAAAGACGTCATTTATCTTAGGATAACTGTCGTTTTTTTTTATAATCATAAT
>JALNVT010000104.1 GCA_023231265.1 Sphaerochaetaceae bacterium | reverse complement strand
TTAAATAAATATTATATACAGGAGGAAAATATTATGTATAATAGCGATTTTAATTCATTCTTTGATGATTTATTTGCATCTTTTAACGGTGCCAGTTCAGCTCGTATTCCAGCTGTTGATGTAATTGAGGACACCACGGGTTATTCTATTGATGTGGAACTTCCTGGCTATACTAAAGATGATGTTGACTTGAAGTTTGAGAACAACTCAATCACAATTCAGACCAATGAGGCTTTCCATAAGGCCAATGAAGCAGCTGCACAGGACAGTGAGTATCTTTTGAAAGAGACTCATTTGAAACAAGAGTTCAAACGAGTGCTTTCCTTACCAAAGGATATTGATGAAAAGAACATCAAAGCTCAATACTCAAATGGTGTACTTGGTATCAGAATTCCAAAGCTTGCTAATGCAATGCCTAGAACAATTGAGATTGCTGAACAGTAAACTCAATAAATAAAAAATAACATTAACTCTCTCCACAGTGATGTCAGCAAGAATCTGTTTGAAACAGATTCTTGCTTTACCTTTATTTAATTCAGCAATTGCAATATCATCAAATTCAATAGGAGATAATTGCATGAGAGCGATGAGAAAGATAAAGAAACAACTTGAAGAGAAAGAAGCATACGAACTGTTGAAAGAATGTCAGATTGTGACTATTTCAATGTATGATGAAGAAGAAAAAGAACCATATGCAGTGATGGTGAATCCTATAGTAATAGATCACACTATCTACATTCACTGTGCTAATGAAGGAAGGAAAATTGATGTTCTGAAAAAGAAAAGCTCTGTTTGCATCACAGCTTTAGTGAAATCATCGATAGTTGAAAAAAAATATACCACAGCTTATGAATCTATTGTCATGTACTCCCATTCTCAATTCATTGAGAATGACGAAGAGAAAGAAAGAATTCTCTATGAATTATGCAAACAATATACTCCTAATAATAAAATTGAGAGTACAAAAAAGTTGATCGATGCAGAGCTCAACAATACAACAATTATTAAATTCGATATTGAAAGAATTTCAGCAAAGGGCTCAAACCGAGAGAAGTTGAGTTAGATATTTTGATATCTCTCTTTGGGCTATGATCAAAGAGAAAAAGGATTGTGAGATTTCTTGAATTGTTTAATTTATGCATAGATATGGTATATTAATTATTAATGCATGCGTGGTAGCATAACATAATAAAAAATGAAGGGAACAATAGAGAAACTTATCTAATTTTTTTGTGTATTTAATCGATACAAAAAAAATAAAATTTTGTTAGAAAAATTGCAAAATTGCTTCTTTATTGATTTAATCTCATTATTATTATGAAGAAAATAACTTAATATACCTGAACAATTCAACATTAATGAATTTAATAAAAGACGTTTCAATTATATCAAAATTATTCCAATTATATCTAAAAAATTATCGATATATATCTATAAATTTAGTATATTTATGTGGTACATTAATAGACGGAATATATTAGAAATAAGAACAAGGAGAAAATCGTGAATAAAATTGTTTATAAAGAACAGTTATCAAATGATATCTACAAAATAATTATTCAGGCTCCTCTTATCGCAGAAGCTCGTAAACCAGGACAATTCGTAATCCTCCAAGATGGTGGTGATTTCGGTGAAAGAATTCCTCTTACAATTGCAGATGCTGATACAGAGAAAGGCACAATAACACTTATCATTCAGGCAAGTGGCGAATCAACTATGTTACTCACCAGTAAAGAAGTGGGTGATAGCTACGACAACGTATTAGGACCTCTAGGTAACCCAACTGAGTTGGATAACTATGGTAAGGTTTTATGTGTTGGTGGTGGTGTTGGTGTTGCACCAATGTACCCTATTGCTAAAGCTTTGCATAACATGGGTAATGAAGTAAAAATTATCATGGGTGCAAGAAATAAAGATCTATTCGTTATGAAAGACGAAATGAGAGCAATTGCAGATGAATTAATTCTTATTACAGATGATGGTTCAAGCGGCAGAAAAGGTCTTGTTACAGAACCACTGAAAGAATTATGTGAAGAATGGAAGCCAGATGTAGTATTTATCATTGGTCCTCCTATTATGATGAAATTCTGTGCATTAACAACAAAACCTTTCGGTATCAAATCATATGCTTCATTGAACACAATTATGATTGATGGTACTGGTATGTGTGGTGGTTGTCGTGTGTCAATTGGTGACGATACTAAGTTTGTTTGTGTTGATGGTCCTGAATTTGATGCACATAAAGTTGATTGGAATAACATGTTAACAAGACTTGGTACATATAAAGGCATTGAAACTGAAAAGAAACAAGAATGTCTTTGTGAATTAAAGCAAAAGAACGAGGCTCGATAATGCACATTACTAGAGAAGAATTAAACAAAACAGCTGAAGATATTTTATCAAAATATGATGGTGTGACTCTTACTGCTAAAGATAGAGCTGGAATTCCTGTACAAGAAATGCCAGCACAAGATCCTAGCGTTAGAATTACCAACATGGAAGAAGTTAACGAAGGTTACACAGAAGCACAGGTTAAAGCTGAAGCTTTAAGATGTTTGCAGTGTAAGAACAAACCTTGTATCAAGGGTTGTCCTGTTGGAATCAATATTCCTGGTTTCATTGCAAAAGCTGCTGAAGGCGATTTTGCTGGTGCAAACCAAGTTATTAAAGAAAGCAGTCTTTTACCTTCAATTTGTGGACGTGTATGTCCTCAAGAAAGCCAATGTCAGGCAACATGTACTGTTGGTAAGATGAACAAAGATGTTAACAAAGCAGTATCAATCGGTAGAATTGAAAGATTCGTTGCTGATTACGTTAGAGAAAATGACTGTGATGTTGCACCAGAAATCAAAAAAGCTAGTGGTAAGAGAGTAGCAATCGTTGGTTCTGGACCTTCTAGTATCGCTGCAGCTGCTGATTTAAGAAAGGCTGGACATGAAGTTGTTATGTTTGAAGCTCTTCATAAAGCTGGGGGTGTTTTGGTTTATGGTATTCCTGAATTCCGTCTACCTAAAAAATTAGTTCAACATGAAATTGACAATTTGAAAGCAATGGGAGTTGAGATCAATCTTAACTACTTAGTTGGTAAAACTAGAACTATTGAAACTCTTATGAGTAAAGATGGTTTTGATGCTGTATTTGTTGGTTCTGGCGCTGGTCTTCCAAAGTTCATGAACATTCCTGGTGAAAACCTAATTGGTGTGTTCTCAGCTAATGAATACCTAACTCGTAGTAATTTGATGAAAGCTTACGATGAAAAGCACAGCAGAACTCCTTTATGGGAAAGTAAGAGAGTAGCAATCTTCGGTGGTGGTAACGTTGCAATGGATGCTGCAAGAACTGCAAAACGTCTTGGTGCAGAAAATGTAACAATTATCTACAGAAGATCTGAAGAAGAACTTCCAGCACGTGTAGAAGAAGTTGGACATGCTAAAGAAGAAGGTATCGAGTTCATGATGCTACATCAACCACATGCAATTGTCGGAGACGATAAAGGTCATGTAACAGGTGTAAAAGTTGTAACATGCGAATTAGGTGAACCTGATGCTTCAGGAAGAAGAAGACCAGTAGAAATTGAAGGTACAGAACAGGTAGTTGATTTTGATACTGTTGTAGTTTCAATTGGTAATACTTCAAATCCTCTTATCAAGCAGACAACAGAAGGTATTGATGTAAACAGAAGAGGTAACTTCATTGTTAATGAAGAAACTCTTGAAACAACAGTACCTGGTGTATTCGCTGGTGGTGATATAGTTCTTGGTGCTGCAACAGTTATTCTTGCAATGGGTCAAGGAAGAAAAGCTGCAGCTGCAATTAATGCATACTTAGGCGATAAATAAATTTATTCTAAATTATAAATTTCAAGAAAGCATTCGGTAGAAATACCGGATGCTTTTTACTTGCCTTAAATAATTATAATATATATACTTTGATTACAATGAACAGTAAAGATTATGAAGGTTTTTCAGTATGCCATCTAAAGAGCACTGAAAAATTTGCCGCAATTGATGACGTTATTGACGGCTGCAAAATATTTGATGAATTAAAAGATAATAAGGAACGCTTCAGAAGAGCGGTCCATAGACGCGAGATTATAGAAACTACAGGAATTGGACACGGTGTTGCAATTGCACATGGTAAACTTCCCTGTATTGATAAGGTTAGAGTTGGTCTTGGAATCAGTGAGGAAGGTATCGATTACAATTCAAAAGATGGAAAAGTTGTTCACCTATTGTTTGTCATATCTTCATCACCTTTTACACAAATTAATTATTTAAGAGCATTAGCCACCATACTAAAAAGCGTTCACGATGAAGAACTTAGGAGCAATATATCTCGTTTGTTCTGTAAGGATTTTGATGGTGATTCATGTGATAGTTTTTTACAAATGCTTATCCAACAGAAATTTAGTAAATAAAAAATAATTAGTTTTCTTAAAGCAGAAGGTCCATACTTGCCATTTAATTAAAAGTGACTTATAATTAATGTAACTGATGACATAATCAGACTCTTTAAGGAGTTAAAAATGAAAAAGTTACTAGCAATTACTACAATATTTGCTTTATTTATAACAACAAGCCTTTTTGCAATTGATCCATCTATATTAATGAATGGTCAGATTCCTTATCAGGATAATATATTTCAAGTAAAATATAACGATTCTGATTTTGATTTGACATCAGGAGAGGTGTCCTCTTCAGGAACAGATTTTAAGACAAATTTACAAACAGATTCCTTTGATATCTATATAGCAAACTATTCCTCTTCTGCGGAATCACCCAGTTTGTCATTTTCAAGTGTAGGATTTGAAAAATTGACAGCTGATACAACTGATAGCCAATACACAACTGAAGGCGATCCTTTGGATTCTATTCAGTTAAAGATAAACATGAGTATAGCAAACAGCAGTTCTGTAGATATATCACCTTCAGGTACTTATAATCTAAGCAGCACTCCAAAGGAATTTATATTCACTGTTCCAGCAAATACTGATTATTCAACAACATCTGCAGCCACATTCTATTTTTCATGGAATGCAGAAGATACAAATGATCCAATACCAGCCGGTGATTATCTAGCTCAAGTTGTAGTAGAATATACCAGTGGTGATTAAACAGACGATATAACAAGATCTAGGTCTTTGTCGTTTTCATCAACTGGTAATGTATCAAATAGGACATGCTTCCTGCATATCCCCATCTTAAAAATACTGTTATGATCTTCAAGAAAAATATCATAGTAACCTTTTCCATGCCCAATTCTTTTTTTATCTCTAGAGAGGGCTAAATTTGGAACGATCATCAAAGTATTTTCAAACGAATCCATAAATTCATTGGAATTGGGTTCTTCAATACCATATTTATTTATGGTCAGCTCTTTTTCCCAATTATTATCCAATTCTACAAAGTGCATTTTACCTTCAACTATTTTAGGAATACCAACTCGTTTCTTATCGTACATTGCTTTTGCAATTAAAGGTAACGTGTTAACTTCATTGTACATTGGGTAATAAATCAAGATGATGTCACTTTTTTTGTACTGCTCTGTTTTTAAAATTCGTTCAATTATAATGTCATCTTCAGAACTGAAATTCTTATGTTTAAGTTCTTCATTCAATGAATTGACCATCTTTCTGAACTTTTTTTTAGCTTTTATAATGTCTCTTTTATCAATCACAGTAAATATCCTCCAAAACTTATCATCAAAATAAATAAAAACAATACTACATCGTGAGGTTTATATTTCATAGCCTGTTGCTCTAAAGAAGGATCAAAGCCTCTGCTATCAAGAGCATAGGCCATCTCATCAACATTTTCCAACAGTAAATCCATAATATTGTAGACAAGTCCAATCATCGCCTTGATTGGATGATGAAGCGCATTCTCTCCTCTTGAAAGTCTGGCCTCTGAAATAGAAGCAGATGTATCAAATATAAGAGGGAGAATTGAAATTGTAAGTTCTATCTGACTTGCAACAACCCATCCGTTTACAAACGGAATATGATTTAAGAAAGAACCTAATGCTCTTGCAATGTCGCTTGGATCTGTTGTATCTGCCAAAACTAATGATGCATATACTGCAGTTGAGAATTTGAGGGTTGAAGATACCGACATCATTATATTTTTGGATGAAATATATGTTGAGATGGCAATTACAGAAGCGATTATTATCAAGAAAGAAAGTTCTTTAAGATAATGATAGAGAGGCATTTTTATTATTATTGAAGTCACCACAACAGTAAATAGTATCAAGATGATGCCGCAGAATGATGCATTCACCAAAGGGATGCATAGAGCTAAAAGGCCCAATAACTTGATCATTGGATGTGATTTTGCAAGAAAATTATTGCTCTCTCTGTAATGAAAAATTAATGTTTGAGCCATGTTAGATCCTTGCATGTCAGTAACTTTCCATCGATTGATGGAACAAATACTCCATGATTGAGAAGTGTATCTAAAAGCTTATCAACTTTTCCATTCTCAATAATCTTTCCGCTTTCCATCAGAATGAGTCTATCAGCATGAGCTGCTACCTTTTCAATTTCGTGAGATACTATAATTATTGTATGGCCAGATTCTTTCAACAGAAGAAGAGTTTTTATGACTTGAATTACACCTGGATAGTCCAAGTTTGCAAATGGTTCATCCATAAATATTATTTTAGGTTCCATAACAAGAACACCAGCAATTGCTAGTCTTCTTTTTTCGCCACCGCTCAAGTTACGTGCTTTCATTTTCAATTTATTTTGTAGATTCAAAAGCTCTGTTACGTCTGATATCCTTCTGAGCTGTTCCTCACTGCTGATTTTTATATTGTCCATACCGAATTTTAAGTCTTTCTCTACTGTCTGTCCGACAATCTGGCTATCAGCATCCTGAAAGACCAAACCAAATAAAGAACGTCTTATCTTTGAGTGTTTGCTGACATCTTGTCCATTTACAACTATGGAACCATTGGTAGGTTTTAAAAGTCCCTTCAAGCATTTTAATAGCAATGATTTTCCAGACCCATTGGCTCCAGCAATTAGAACAAACTCTCCTTCTTCTATATTGAAAGAAATGTTGCTCAATATTTGATTGTTTTTATTGAAGCCAAAGCATAGATTATTAACTTCAAGAATAGAATTTTCCATGAAGTTACTATAACAATTAAATCAGAATGTTGTAAACATAAAAAAACAAGATTGTTAACAAAAAAATAAAATTATAGTTAACAATTAAAAAAGCTATTCAATAGTTGCTTCCACAACATGGTTTTTGAGACCATTGAAAAGAATTGTAGACACAAAGTCACTGATTTGAACGATGTCTAATTTTGAATCATTTCTTAACCATTTCATGAAAACCTTGTAAACTGCACTTGAAATAACAATACATGCATATTCAAGTTGTTCTTCTTTGTAATCGAGGATTGGGCTCATTAGTTCATAAAGCTTTGAGAACAAAGTCCCTCCAACTCTATCACTGAAAACCTTAGCATAATTTGATTGTGCTAGTTTTTTGTAATATTCGATATCGTCATTGAAGTATTTGTCTAAATTATAGAAAAGATCAAAGAAAAACTTTTGATTGTTTGTGAAGGTGAGCTGTTCTGTTCCATGAATGAAAGCCTCAATCAATTCAGTCTCCGCTTCTTCAAGTACATCTTCCATTTTCTTATAATGAATATAGAAGGTCTTTCGGCTGATATCTGCTCTTTTTGTTAATTCGGTAATTGTGATCTTATCTAATTCTTTTGTATCAAGAAGTTCAAATAATGCCAGTCTTATTGCCTTTTTTGTTTTTGCGGGTCTTCGATCTTGAGCTCGAGTTTTTCCTTTCGTCATTTTTGTGAGATTCCTTTTTAAGTTTATAAATAATAATTTGTTTTTTATAGAATAAAGGGAAAATAGGCTCATGTAAATGTTAAATATTTGCTAGGTAGCACCAGATTAACAATATACAAAAAGAATACATGTGTGAATTAATACATATTTGTTTTGATAATTCTTTATGATTAAATAAATTATGTCTTTGATTCGATTTATGTAATTTATTTACATTTAAAGAAATAAATGAAAGCAGTGATGGATTTGATGTATAAAAAATATAAGTTAAATAATTTTAACCTATTATGGCCATTTCTTACCATTTAATAGATATATTATATAAAAAAAATTCTGAAAATATATTTTTATATGTTTTTTATAACAAAATTAGTTAACTTTTGTTAATGTAAAAATGCAATTATTTTGTATTTATTGTTGAATTGCTTCAAAAAATCCAACTGCTAAACAAAATATTATGTGGTGGAATTATCGTAAATTTATTTTTTTCAGCGACTGATTTGCGGAATATCAATGAGTATTTAAGTTTAAAAATTATTTACATATTTATATAAGTTTGAGTAATTTGTAACTATTTTATTTGTTTTT
>JALNVT010000103.1 GCA_023231265.1 Sphaerochaetaceae bacterium | reverse complement strand
TTCTTGATTCGAAGAACTCATGGAGATGATGAGCTTCTGTGCTTCTCATCTTTCAGTGATTATGAAGAGACTGTAAGAACCAATTGCTTGATTGGAACCTATAGAGATCTGTTCACTGGCCGTGAGGTTGTTCCAGGATGGGGATTCAAAATGAAACCACATGAGTACCTCTGGTGCAAGAAGATATCTGATTAAATAGATGAACCATGATGATCAAAACTATCATGGTCATTTTTTTCTGTGAGCAATATATCTATGAAATTGATGGAGAGAGTTTTGAAGGATACTTCTCCTCAAGGTTGAGAATCTTTCTGTGAAGCTTATTTAAGAATAAAACATCAACTGCAATCATGACCAATTCAGCTGCAGGAATCGCCAACCATATTCCATCCAATCCTGCAATAGGTGGGAGAATGGTTAAGAATAGAAGAGTGAAAATAAAAACTCTCAAAAAAGATATTATTGCAGATCTCTTACCATCTCCAATTGATGTGAAGACATTCGATGTTATGATTGATATTCCACAGAACAAGAAAGAGAAGGAGAACAATCTGAGTCCATGTGTTGCTAGAGGATACACTGGATTGTCTGGTCTGCAGAATAAATTGGTTACAATATTTGATCCGAAGAAAGAGATTGCAAACATAACTGCAGAGAAGATGAATACCAGTCTGAAGCAAATCTTTATCAGATTGTCTGTGTATTCATATTGTCTAGCTCCCCATCCATAGCCAATTATAGGGGAGGACCCAATGGCAAAGCCAAAGAATATAGATGAGAATAGGAACTGACAATAAAGTATGATTGATATTGCAGCAACTCCATCAGCTCCTGCATATTTGAGAGTGAGATAGTTCAAATAATAAGTGGTAATTGAACTCGATAAGTTTGTTACCATCTCACTCATTCCGTTGCTCAGTGATTTTGTTATTACATTCATATGCTTTGAAGGTCTTGTAAAATGAAGACCGCCTTTGTTCTTAGTAAAATAAAAAGTTCCATATATTGCCCATATGAAATAACCCATCGCAGTGCCCCATGCAGCACCCTTGATGCCCCATCCAAATTTCACAATGAAAATGTAATCAAAGATTATGTTTGCAACACCACTTATGATAACAAGATTGAAAGCAAGCTTTCCTTTGTTATCGATGAAAAGAACCTGCTGATATATGATCTGCAATATGAAAAAAGGACTTGTCAGTATGACAATGCTCAAATAATCTCTTGCATATTCAAACAATGAAGAATTCTTTGCTCCCAGTGCTCGTACAATGGCATCAAGATTTAAAAGAATTAAAGCCGAAATCAATATGAGAGTTGCAAAAGCAAAACCAACAATCAAAGAAAAATCTTTACTTGCTTGCTCAACTTTCTTCTCACCAAGCTTGATTGAAATCCACGCACAGCCACCAGACGAGAACATGAATCCAATCGCATTTGTGAGGGTTATTAAAGGAAAAGCAATGTTCAATGCAGCAAGTGCATCTGTGTTGACGAAGTTAGATACGAAGATACTATCTACAATTGTATATAAAGAAGTGAATACCAAAAGACCTATTGAGAAAGTTGTTCTTTTAAGCAACTCCTTACTACTGAGTTTTATGGTCAATGAATTAGACATTAAGATGTCCCCCCTCCCAAAAAAAGGTGTGTTTGATTTGAATTTTCTGTGAATATATAATAATATAAACTATGGTGTAGCACCACAGTCAAGGAGATTTCAGATGACAGGATATTATTCTATAAGCGAGTTTGCAAAGCTCTGTTATACCACGCGAGATACATTGCTCCATTATGATAAGATAGGACTTCTGAAACCTTCTTTTAAGGCAAAAAATGGCTACAGATATTATTCATTTGCTCAGTATGAAACCTATAAAATAATATACACATTGAGACAGACTGGTCTGTCTCTCTCAACAATCAAAGAGCATATGTCCAAGAGAACTCCAACTGGACTTCTGAATATCCTGAGTTCAACTCAGAGTGATCTTGATAGGAAAATAAAGCATCTCACTGACCTTAAAGATGTGATATCACATGAAAGATATGAGATGGAAGTTGCTCTGCAGAACCTGAATAAATTCAGTTTCATTGAATTGAATACTCAATACATAATAAAAATTGAACATCCCATCTACAGTGATGATACTTTTAGAGCAGCTTCTCTAAAGTTAGATGCCGAGGCCAAGAAGATGGATTCATACATCTCATATGTTATTGGAGTTTATGGATCTTTGAAGAATATGTATAAACATAAAGATTCTTTGGAATCTAGCGATATGATGAATTTTGATGGTATTTATATGAGAGTGAAGAGAAGGGAGAAAGGAGCCTCTCCCATAGCTAAAGGCAAGTACATCATGACTTATAAGTTCTTCAACTTTGAAAATGAAAACATCATTCTTGAAAGAGCGAAGCAATTTGCTGAAGAGAATGGTTTTGAACTTGACGATGAATTGTACCAAGAGTCATTTGGAGGACCATTTGAAAGCATTGATGATCCTAAGTTTTTGGCAAAATATTTATTTAAAGTTAAAGAATAGAAAGCCGGAAGATTTTCTCTTCCAACTTCATCAATTTATCTTGTTATTCTGAATCTGTTTCTGTCATCTACCCACAGGCTTATGTCGGCATCATGTAACTCAACAAGTTGCTTTACAATGGTGAGACCAAGACCAGTACCTTTGGTATCAGTATCAATCTGATAGAAACCTTCCCAGATTCTAGATTGCTCTTCTTTTGGTATCAAATCACCAGTATTGCTCACTTCAAGATAGAATCCATCAGGAGTTGGTCCTGCTGTTAAAGAAATCCCCACAGTTCCATTCTTATCAACATGCTTCAGTGCATTGTCGAAAAGATTTGTTAGTATTTGAGCAAATCTTATTGGATCTACCTTAACGTGCAATGAAGATGGTAAGTTATATTCAATTTTGGTTCCTTTCTTAGAGAAAGCCTTCTTGTAATTGTAGAAGGTCTCTGTAATCAACGATACCAGATCACAATCTTCAGGCTCAACTTTGAAACCAGGAGCCGAGAGTCTGCTCAAATTGAGAAGGTCTTTGACCAATCTATTCATTCTGAGACATTCATTATGAATAACTTCAATGTAGTATTTCTTATCTTCTTCATTTGTTATGATTTTTTTATCAAGAGCTTCAGAATAGCCTAAAATTATTGATAGGGGATTCTTTAATTCATGAGATACATCACTTAAGAAACGGTTTCTGAGAATATCTATATCTTTCTCTTTTGCCAGTTCTTGGCCCAATTTATGGTTGGTAAGAGTCAATTCATTTACAGCTTTTGAAAGTTCTGTCTCCATTATGTTTACAGATTCAATAAGTTGATCTATCTCGTCACCTCTTTTAGACGGAACCAGAAGCTTTCCTGTGAAGTCCATCTTTGAAACCTTTTCTGTTCTAAGTGATAGCTTTTTAAGTGGTTTTGAAAAAGTTTCAGCATAGAACCATATTGCTATAAATCCAAAGATATATACAAATATCAAAGAGAATAGAAGGAAGTTGCTGTAGATGGAGAATACTCCATCGATAACTCCCAATCCTGCATTTGTTATAATATAGGTCTTATCATCGAGTTTTGTGCAGCTCAGTATAAAACGACTTTTATTGTCATTTTCAATACCTGATGTGACGGTCACATATGTACCTCCATCAAGTTTATCTGCTTCCTCTTTCATATCTGCAAAACTTCTTTCTAAAAGATTTTTATCAAATACTTCAGATACAGTAGCTGGATTGAAATCAGGCGGAAGACCCTTACCATTTTGAGGAAAATCGGTTCTGATTATCTGTACAGAGGAACCAGAAACTTTAGAAATGAAATTGATCATGTTTGGGAAATTTGTTGGATAGTTTTCCAATTTTGCTTCTTTTATAGTGGAAACAATAAGCTTTGTTGTGTTTCTTACGTAGAAATCATCAGCAAAGAAGAAGTTTATGCTGAATACAATTACCAGCAACATCAGTTCGATGATTGAGAACCATATAAGCAATCTACTTCTAATCGATTTCAAAATAATAACCCATTCCTCTTTTTGTTTTTATGTAACTACCACAATCTTCCAGTTTCTTTCTTAAAGTCTTTATGTGTGTATCTACTGTTCGTTCATCACCGTAGAACGATATACCCCAGATTCTATCCAAAAGAATGTCACGAGAGAATATTCGGTCATTGTTCTTGCTGAGATATTCCAATATATCAAACTCTTTTTGAGTTAGGTCAACGAGTTTGCTGTCGATGTAAACTTGACTCTTTGCTCTGTCGAGTGAAAGTCTTCCAAATTTTTCCATTTCGGAAGGTCTGTTTCTTTTCAAGAAGTTGGTTATTCGTGCAATCAATACCTCAAATGAAAAAGGTTTTGTTATATAATCAATAGCTCCATCATTCAGAGCTTGAATCTCACTTTTCTCATTGTCCAATGCAGTTAGAAACATAACTGGTACTTCGCTGTAAGTCCTTATTCTTTGCAGAGTTTCAAATCCATCCATCTTTGGCATTCTTATATCAAGCAAGACAAGATCAAATTGGGAATCTTCAGCTAATTTCTCTAAAGCTTCCTGACCTTCCTCAGCTTCGACTACTGTAAATCCTTCATGTGTTAGATAATCACCAACCAAACGACGGATATGTTTTTCATCATCTACAATTAATATCTTTTCTTTATTCATGTTTTGTTCTCTATTATTATGTTTACAATTAAATTATTTGTACATATTAATTTAGTATATAATTTATTGCTGTTCTTTAGTCTATATATACTAAAGATTTGTGAAGATTATGTGAAGTTGTATTCAAAATTATATCTATGCAACTTAATTCAGTCTATCATAAAAAATTGTCTATAGTAATAATTTTCGAAAAAACTTCTTTTTTTAGAGACTTCACAAAGACTACATGTAACTATCGTCCAACTCCATATTCATTTCACATTCACTTCACCCGATTAAAATATTATTAAACTATATTGTTTTATTTGGGAGAACAAATGGTGAATATAAAAAATAAGAAACTTGTTTTGACAGCAGCAGGGGCAATGGTCTTAACATTGAGTTCCTGTTCTTTTGGGTTTGTAGAATTAAAAACAGATGCAGAAACTCCGGAAGTCACTTTTTCTGTGACTGATTCGATGCAGACATCTTTCTATGATGGTGATGGAAATACAATTGATGAGCCTTCAAGTTCTGAAGACTATTATGGACAGGATGCCATGTATACCATAAATGAACCGGCTGTACAGTAACAGACAACATAACCGGTCTCATGTGGCAGCAGACACCACCAACAGATAAGAAGTCATATGATGATGCCATTGATTATGTTGATGACCTGATAACAGGGGGATATGTGGATTGGAGGATGCCAACAATCCAAGAATCATTCTCTCTTGCAAATCTAGACGGATGTCTTGATGCAGAAGATACTTCAAATGCTATTCCTTACATAGATACAGATTATTTTGATTTTTACTATGATGAAGGAAAAGCTTACACGGGTTCATATTGGACAAGCACCACAACTGTTTATATGGGTGATCTATATGATGATGACGACGATGAAGATGAAAGTACAATCCCAGAACAAAATTATGGATTCAACTGGGCAGATGGACATCTCAAAAGTTATGCAGATGGATATTATCTTGATAGTTCTTCCACGGATGGAGGAATCTCTGCTGGTGTAAGAGCTGTTAGAGAAGAGAGTGATGTATTTGGTGAGAATGATTACACTCTATCTGATGATGGCGATATTGTAACTGATAACAGTACTGGTTTGATGTGGTCTCAAACTGATGCAGAAGATGGAATGAACTGGAATGATGCATTGGAATATGCTGAAAGCAGTGAACTTGGCGGTTATGATGATTGGCGATTGCCAACACCGAAAGAATTGCAATCAATCGTGGAATATGGGAAATCTACAATTCCTGCAATTGATACAGATTATTTTTCATTTCATCAGGATGACTGCTATGTATGGTCATCAACAACTGCAGGTGATTTTCCAGAAATGGCAGATTATGTAGCTTTTGGTCATGGATGGGGACTTGATTTGACAGATGGTACTCTATTATCAACAGATGATCTTACAACAGCAGCTTTTTCAGACGTTCATGGACCTGGTTGCATAAGAGCAGATTATAAATATGGAACAGTACCAACTCTATCACAGGAGTTCTATGAAGAGATAAAAAGTGAGGATTACCCAGGGGATGCTTGGGAAGATGAAGATACTGTCATTGCTGGACATACTTCATCTGATGATTATACAGACATTGACGATGATGGTGATATTGATGAATTTGACCTCACCAACAGTGAGAATGCAGCAGATTACATATGCATCTACAACAGAGTCATGCTTGTAAGAGATTTAGATTAAGTTTTAAAATAAAATTAGTAAATTCCCTGTCGATTTAACAATCTTCAGGGATTTCTTTCGCATTGAGTGATTGAGTTCTTATCTTATATGGATATGAAGATAACTATTATATCACTAATTTATGAGTATATGTTGCTTTTTTGAAATCTGAATTATTATTTGGACATAAAAAAAAGTCCTTGATATTTCAAGAACTTTTAATGATCGGAGAAGGGGGGATTCGAACCCCCGGACCCGTTACCAGGTCAACTCCTTAGCAGGGAGCCCGATTCGACCACTCTCGCACCTCTCCAATTGACTAAGATATATAATATTTTTAGTAGCGGAGAGAAAGGGATTCGAACCCTTGGTGAGTTGCCCCACGGTAGTTTTCAAGACTACTGCCTTCGACCTCTCGGCCATCTCTCCAAATATAGCAATCAACAAATGTGTCAATCAAGCGTTAATATAATAGTTGCCGTGGTTTGTGTCAAGGTGAACTTAAAAAAAAGATATCTTTTTTATCAACTTTTGCCAATTCTTCCTAATATTGTTATTATATTTGTATGGTATCAATGAAAAAATCATATTTTGAAGCAAAATATGAACAAATATAATATTTTTTATTTGTTTTATTTATCTTTATAATTGTATATTTCATATGATATGATGTATCCATTAGGAGAGCCCACTTGATAAGTATTAAATCCTTATTTAAAAAGAAAGATGTTAAAACTGATCTGTTGAACAATCAAAAAATATCTACCAAAAGACGCAAGCTCGTGGAAACTCTAAAAGCTGGTCGTTTGGCAGAAGAAGCTATTTCAAAATGTATATCAATGCTTGAAGAATTTGGTCCCAGAAAAACAGGGAGCCAAGCAACTCTTGATGCTGCAGATGAAATTGCCAAAGAACTTGGTAAGTACTGTGATTTTACAGACAAACAGAATATCTCGATTAAAAGTTCTGCTTATACATTCTGGTTGAAGATACTCCCTTTTGTTTATATCTCTGGACTGATCCTTCTTCTTTTTGGTTTGCCTGTTACAGCTCTTCTTTTATATACTGCCTATTCTTATTATGTATTTTTAGAATTCATCAAATACAGACCTGTGAATGAGAAAAAATTTAAAAGTGTGAGAGGCTGCAATGTACATGGGGTGATTGAGCCTAAAGGTGAGGTCCTTCATACAGTGCTCTTTACATCACATCATGACAGTGCACCACTTCCAAGAGTTGAGAGAAATGACAATAAAAATTATTTCAAGAAGGTGACTCTTCCTTTGATTCTCTTTGGCTCAAGTGCTCTTTTGATAGTTGTTCAATTGTTCACCGAGATATTTACAGGACGATTTCTAGCTGTGGGTTTGCCTCCAGTTACCTCCATAGTATTCATAGCAATATTGATGGCACTATCTTCTTTTGTCTTCTCATTGCAGCATTTCTTCAGTGAGGAAGCCTCTCCTGGCGCGGGAGATAATCTCATCAGCTGCACAACAATTATCCAGATAGCTAGATATTTTAATTGGCGCTCAGCAAATTCCAAGCCGCTTAAGAACACACGCCTAATTTTTTGCAGTTTTGACGGTGAGGAAGTTGGGCTCAGAGGTTCTCGTGCTTGGTTCGATAAACATGAGGCTCTCTTGAAAGATGCGACTCAAATCAATCTAGATTGTCTTTATAAGGCTGATGAATTGGTATTCATAGACAGTGACATAAATGGTACTCAACCTCTTTCCATGGAATTGGCTGAGAAAGGTGTCAATCTTGCCGTTGCAATGGGATACAGAGCACATATGCACCATATGCCATTCCTTTCAGGGGGAACTGATGCTGCAGAAGGTCATAGAGCTGGAATAAGAGCAATATCACTGATGGCATTGGACTTCAAAGACATATCCTCAGCCTTCCTTCATAGCAGTATGGATACTGTCAACAACATTGAGGTCAAGGCCGTTGAACAAGTCATCTCTGTTGTCATAAAGATGACAACAAGCATTGATGATGGAACCTTTGATGATGATGCATCAAGCATTATTAAGGACGAAGAAGAAGAGGAAGAAACTCAACTGGAACTT
>JALNVT010000102.1 GCA_023231265.1 Sphaerochaetaceae bacterium | reverse complement strand
GATTGGGTTCTATTACAGACAGAGAGGAAGCTATTTCTTGGATTGATAGTCTTAGACGAACTCATAGATACACCTATCACAAGATTAAAGAATTCCGTGCATGGCCAACTGATGATTATGATAGAGAACATCAGAAGATAAATGTCGAGATGACAATTGATTTTGCAGCTCTTGGAATAACAGGAAGTAAGATAAGCAACACAACAACATATCGATGGTTGATTGAAACTGAAGTAGATGATGAATATCCTAAAATTCGTGAGATGGAACTTAAAACAGTAGAATCTTTCGGGATTTTAAAATAGAGAATAAAACTAATCCACTCATAAAATGAGTGGATTCTTTAGCTCTACATGGTCTTTGAATAGATCAATTTATTGTCACCAGGTCTGTAGAAGTCCTTG
Organism: Sphaerochaetaceae bacterium; assembly: GCA_023231265.1. Lineage (GTDB taxonomy): Bacteria > Spirochaetota > Spirochaetia > Sphaerochaetales > Sphaerochaetaceae > Pleomorphochaeta. The sequence goes on along the minus strand of JALNVT010000102.1, from coordinate 8,108 downwards.
ATTTCAGCTTCTTTTTTGTACTCGCTTTTTTCATAGAACAGTCTTGTTGGTTTGTAAAGAGGAGTGGAAGATGTCTCTATATAGATCTTTTTTCCACCTTTGTCTTTAATTTGATTTTCTGTTTCTTGAAGAAGCATGGAGCCAAAACCATTTCGCTTGAAACCTTGATCAACTGCTATCCAGTAAAGATCATAGCTGGCCTCTGTTCCCTCAATGAAACCAAAACATGTGTATCCTACAATTCCATTTTCATTTTCTAGAAATACAAATTCATATGAGCTGTGCTCCAAATCATCGAGTCTTTCCTGTAAAAGAGAGACTCCCATTTTTACCTCATCTTCAGTAAAAAATCCCGAAGATCCTAAAATGCTTTTTACTCTCTCCAAATCAGATACCGTTGGATTGCAACGGAGAATATAATTATCCATTATTTGCCTCTTCAACTATTGATTTTATCATTTTATCATAATTCATGCCATACTGCTTGCAGGCAGCTGTAAAGCCACTGTCACTTGTTATGCATGGATTGATGTTCACTTCCAAAACATATGGTCTGTTATTTTTATCAACTCTGAAATCAACTCTCAAATAACCTTTGCCTCCAAGTTCAGTGTAACAGCGCTTGCTTATAGATTTTAACTGAGCAATCAATTCTTCATCTCCAGGCAAAACATCGAAGGACCTTCTGGTATTTTTGTACTCAAAAGACTCCTCTTCCCATTTTGAACTGTAGTTAAGAATTTTCGGTTTGTTGCTTGGAAAATCTACAAACTTCATCTCTGCAATTGGAAGAACTGTCACTTTAGAATCTACTCTCATTACAGATACATTGTACTCTCTGCCATCAATGAAATCTTCAATAAATAAGTTTGGATTGTTATCAATGAAGCTCTTAATCTCATCCTTGCTCTTGAATATTTTGATTGAATCATCATCAATGCCTCGTGAGGCTTCATCACTTATTGGCTTGAGTATGACCTCTTTTCCTATCAATTTGGAGCTAATGGAGGTGGAGCCTCTGTAATAAAACCCTGCAGTTGGAATTCTGTTTTTCTTGAGAAACTTTTTGCACAGAACTTTATCAGAGGTAAGAAATAGAGATGCACTGTTACCACCTGTATATTTCAGACCACGCTGTTCAAAAATAAGAGATGGTAGATGAAGTGAGCTGTTGCTGTTGAGTGTTTCAACTAAGTTGAAGATGACATTTGGTCTCTCTTCATCAATTATTTCATTGTCTCTTTCTAGATTCAATGAAAATGAAGAGATAACCACACAATGCCCCAATCTTAAAAGAGCAGCCTCAATTTCTTTTGCTTCTAATAGTGTATCTTCCTCATCTTTTGAGGGAGTGGAAGATAACTTGTCCATAAATAATAGAACTTTCATATACTCTCGTTTATATAATATTTTTTGATGCTATTCTAAAATTAGCACTATCCATAATTGCATTTATCAACTGTTGGTAGGATGTCCCTTTGAGTTTGCACATTATAGGAAGATCTGAATCTATAGGATTCAAGCCTGCAAGAGGATTGACCTCTAAGAAATAAACCTGATTGTGTTTGTCCATTTTTAAATCGACTCTACCACCATCACGGCAATCTAGAGATCTCCAAGCATCAAGTGCTACATCCTCGCAATCTTGCTTGATGATTCCATCAACAAGACTGTATTTAGCACAATCTAAGTAATCACTCTTGCTCTTGTAAGAATAAATACCATTGTCGCTTGATTTATCTATGTTTATTTCCATTGTAGCAATTGCTCTTGCACCACTTCCGTGGCCAACAATACCAACTGTGAATTCTCTTCCTTCCAGATACTTTTCAACAAGTATTGGTTGTTTGTATACTCTCAGCTGTCTCTCGACTTCTGTGGTGAGACTGCTTTTGTTTTTTACAAGAGATCTGCTGCTTATTCCAATGCCTGTTCCACCATAAAGAGGTTTCACAAACAATGGATATTTAATTGCAACATCTTCAATCTGCTTCATGTTGTTTACAACTGCAAAATCTGCTGTTGGAACTCCAGCTGCTCTCACAATTGTTTTGGCAATTGCTTTGTTGAGAGCAGTGGCTAGAACAAGCTGAGATGAGAACACACAGTCAATGTTGTAAGCTTCTAAAAGAGCTGGAACCTGTGATTCTCTCGCTGTTCCATAGAGTCCCTCACATATGTTGAAAACAAGATCCACTCTCTTGCCTTCATTTAGAAATTTGACAAGAGAGAAAATGTTTCCAATACGAATGGTGTTGTAACCATAATTCTGCAATGCTTCATCTAAAGCATCTATTGTGATTATGCTATCGAATTCTGCTACAAGTTCTCTGTCGTAGCCCTTTTTTAAATAATCATCTTTAAGATCGTAGGTTAGGCCTATAGTCTTCTTCATTACTGCATATCCTTTCCATCAGGATAGGCATAGACCTTTCCTTCGTAGTTATAAATGTATAAATTGTCTTCATCTCTTCCTTTATAATAATTAGGAAGAATTGGAACCTTACCGCCGCCCCCAGGAGAATCGATTACATACTGAGGTACAGCATAACCGCTTGTGAATCCACGAAGTGAGTGAATTATTTCCTGGCCTTTAGCTACTGTAGTTCTGAAGTGCTTTGATCCAACAATAGGATCACATTGGAATAGATAATAAGGTTTGATTCTGACTTTCAATAATTTATGCATCAGATCAGCCATTGTTTTATCATCATCATTCACACCTTTCAAAAGAACGGTCTGAGAGCCCATAACAACACCAGCATCTGCAATCGCATTGATTGCTCTGCTTGACTCTGGAGTTATTTCATCAGGGTGTGTGCAGTGAATGCTCAAATATAAAGGTTTGTAACGTCTGAATATGTTCAATAAATTTTCAGTGATACGCTGAGGCAATACCATTGGAACCTTTGTACCAATTCTGACCATATCAACATGTTCAATGCCACATATGCTGTTGAGTAGATATGCAATTTCATCATCACTCAAAGTCAATGGATCTCCACCAGAGATTATAACATCTCTAATTTCTTCATGCTCTCTTATGTATTGAATTCCGCTTTCCCAATGCTGTTTTAAAGTCTGAGTGTGTCCATCTACCATATGAGATCTTGTGCAATATCTGCAATAACATGAGCAAAATGCTGTTGTTAAAAATAGAACTCTATCTGGATATCTGTGAACAATGCCCTCTACAGGAGAGGTCATCTCTTCGGAAAGAGGATCTTCGCTTTCACCCTTACTTTTGATCAATTCATTTACAGTTGGCACCATAGTTTTTCTCAATGCTGAGTTCTGGTCATTTAAATCAATCAAGCTCAAATAGTAAGGCGTGATTGCAAATGGGCAGTGAGTTGTTTCTGCATCCATTGCTTTTTTTTCTTCATCTTTTAGAGTAAGAAATTTGGAAATTTGTTCGTATGTTGAAATACGGTTGGCAATTTGCCATTTCCAGTTGTTCCAATCTTCATCGTTTACATCACTGTAAAACTTTTTCCTGAAGTCAGATGTTTTATCACTTTCAATTTTGTTTTGAAAAGATACCGCGGGATAGGTAGAACCTAAGTCTTGTTGATTAGATCCTCCATCGGCTACAAATTGGCAAGAACTGCCTTGGTTTCCATTCATGCTATGTCTCATAACAATTCCCTTCATATAAGAAAAAGGAGAGCCTTTATAGGTGCAAATTCATTCATAAAGAACCAAATTTGTCCTCAACTCTGGATACGAACAATATAGTATTCTTATTAAAAAAAAGCTACATTTTTTTTCATTATTTTGCATTATTTTTGAGTTAATTTTGAATGGAAAAAAAATAATAATTTAACTTATAATTTGAATGAATTTATTTGAGATAATAGCATTTAATAATGCATAAAATCCAATTGTTTGTAGAATAATCATAAAAAGTGATATTATAAAAAATATTGAAAATTTGATGATTTTTTAATTAATTTTGCATATATAAAATTGTGCTTAATTTATGAGTAGAATAATGTTAAATTACAGGTAAAATTACAGTGAAAGTTATTTCAGTTTCATCATCATTCAATGATGCAAGAATCTTGCCTTTATGAGATGCAGCAATTGCCTGTGCAACAGACAGTCCAATTCCATAACCTTCGATGCTGTTGTTATGTGATTTGTCACCTCGATAGAATCTTTCAAATAAATTTGCAAGGTTTGAATTACTTATTCCCTCACATTGGTTTGTGATTTTAAAAGTTGCATGTTTCTTGTTAGCTTTCAAAGATACATTGATTATCCCATTGCCTTTTGCATATTTTGTAGCATTCTCGACAAGAAGACTTATGAGCTGCTCAATCTTATCATGCTGTCCTAGAATGGTTATTCCTTCATCAACATCCATTTCAATTGTAGAGTGCTTGGAGGAGGCGAGTCCTTTGAAATCAGAGCAAAGCTGAACAGTTAGAGAGCTGAAATCTATCTTGACTGTAGATTCATCTTTATTAGATATGCTCTCAAGTTTTGACAGAGATAGAAGCTGCTTGATGAGTCCATCAAGTCTGATGATCTGACCTTTTATGCTCTTTGTCCAATCACTCTCTCCATTTGCCATTTCAATGACTTCAACATCTGCAGAAATAACTGCCAGGGGAGTCTTGATCTCATGACCTGCGTCCATTACAAACTGCCTCTGTCGCTCTATGTTGTCTATATAGGGCTGTGTTGCCTTGTTAGACAGCGCAATTATAAGAAGAAGTAGAATGAGAAGTCCCACAGCTGCAATCAAAACAGTGACGCTCCTTAAATCTGATATGGTTCGTAATATTTGAGATGCATTTATGAATACCAGTAGGGTGTCATCACCATCCTGTTTTACTGCAAACTTATAGTGAGATATGTAGCCATGCTTGCTGCCTTTTTTGAGAGCACTTTGGATGTAAGATTGTGCTTCTGAATCAGTTATTTCAGCTACATTATCTAGGTCCAAATCCAAAATATTCCCGTCTTCATCAGCTAGAGCTGAAAAGAATCTTGTTTCATACTTACTTTCAATTGAAACATCGAAACCTAAATCATTGGGAGCTTGCAAATAAAAGCGCTCAGGAAAGGAGCCTCCATTATCGAGGAGATAATCTGCCATTTTGTTCAATTGAGTATTTGAGCTCACGTAAACACTTATATTGATGATCAATGCAATAATTAAAATGACTATGGACATTGCTGCCATAGCAACAGATATAAATCTTCTTTGGAGGGTCTTTATCATAGAGATGCTACCTTATAACCTTCTTCCATTTTTATCAATTTGAAGCCAGCATTCACCGCATCAAGCTTGTTGTTTAGCATGGAGGCATAAAGCTCTATTTCCTTTTCTTTTGCATCAAGGCAACTCATGAAGGAATTGAGCTTTTCATATGGTATTGTTTTGTTTGGATTCTTTAAGAATAATGATAGAATTTTGCCTTCCTTGTTTGAAAGCATTATGGAAGATTCTGTTCCAGCAAGCTCGTAAGTTGCAATCGATAGTTTGACGCTTTTGTAGCTCAGATGTGAATTGGATTCATTGTTGGCATGTTTTATCATAGCTCTGATTCTGGCCAACAGTTCTTTGAATGTGAAGGGTTTTGAAAGATAGTCATTCGCCCCTGCATCGAGACCCTCAACTTTATCTTCAACCTGTCCTTTTGCAGTGAGAAGTATCACAGGAGTATCATTTCCTTCCTCTCTTATGTGCTTGAGAAGGGTTATTCCATCCATCTTTGGCATCATTATATCACTGACAATTCCATCATAGAAATTTTGATTGATCAAGGACAATCCCATCTTGCCATCATATGCTACATCCACTTTGTATCCACTCATCTCTAGCATAGCCTTAACGGCCTTTGATAGTTCTCTCTCGTCTTCTATTAAAAGTAAATGCATCAGTTCTCTTCCTTTATTAAATCGTAAATTGCTTGCATTGTTAAATCGGTTGAGCTCATTTCATCGGCACACCTTTTCAGCTCTGCTACAATCAAATCCTTATGCTTTATTTCTTTTTTATATTTCATCTGGTGCTCTAGAGAAGCCCAACTGTCCATTGCAATGGTTCTAAGTTGAATCTCAAATGTTACATCAGAATCTTTGAATTTTACTATAAGATGCAATGAACGATAACCATTGCATTTGGGATGCTTGATATAATCTTTTGATTCTATCAATTCTATATTTTCGTTTGAAATAATTGCTTTTGCAACCTGTTGAACTCCAGAAATATACGTGCAGACAATTCTAAATCCAACCAAATCATGGATATTTGTGTAGACGCTCTCCATAGTCACAGGGAAGCCTTTTCTTTTAAGCTTATCTATGAGACTGCTTTCATCTTTAATTCTGCTTTTATAATATTCAATTGGTGATATACCATTTTTATTTGTTTCATTCTTTATAATATTCTGGATGAGTGTGTTGCCTTTGCTTACAACAGTTTCGAGCTGAGAAATACGGTCACCATAAATACTCACATCATTCCTCCTATCTACTAATAATATAACCTTAAAAAGTCCAACTGGCTAGTAAGAATTTTGTACTACACAAAACTACATAAATCTCAAGGCTTTTAATAAGTGCATATAATATCAAAATCTTCAGGGAATTGGAGATATATTCAATATTTATGAAATAATAAAAGCAGAGAATGTTTTTATTCTCTGCTTGCTGTAAAAGAAAATTCAAATCCTCTTTTATGTATTTACTTATATTATATTAACTAAAATTATTTTCTCATTTCCCATTTATCACTTTTGAGACCTCGAGCTATGATTGTGATGAAGTCCTGAACATTGGTAACAATTGTTGTTGCTGCAAGTGAGCCTCTATCGAGCAATTTATTTACCACAAATTCATCACTATCAACTGTGTAGAAGTATAGAGGACGAATTGTTTTATCTTTCATCATTCTAAATGAAGGAGTCATATTTCCTGTTGCAATGGTATGAAGCATTGTAGCAAGTGATATAACTGTGGTTGCTTTTTTTACCTGCTCTCTCATAGCACTCTGTGCTTCATAAGCATCAGATATAACTTCAGGAAGAGGACCATCATCACGAATTGAAGAGGCCAGAGTGATTGGTATATTGTTTTTTACACAAGAATATATTATGCCATTATCAATTTTCTCATCCTCAATGAATTGAACAATTGAGCCAGATCTTCTGACTTTGTTGCATATATCGAGATGATTGTAATGTCCAAGTGGCATACTTTCTTGAGTATATATATCTTGACCCAACGCAGTGTGGAAGTAAGCACCTTCAAGATCATGTGTTGCAAGAGCATTGCCAGCCATCAGACCTTGGCAATAACCATTGTTTATGATTGAGCTCATTGCATCACGAGCATCAGCATCAAAGCTAAATGCAGGACCCATGACCCATAAAACATGGCCATCATGAGCTTTTTCATATTCAAGAAGTTCGATTAAATTATCATAGTCTCTTGCATAAGATGTCTCACGAGATCGTCCCTGTCTAAAAACGAATTTCTCATCTTTTTTTTCAATGGATTTGAAACCATCTGTCCAAACGAATATTCCCTCTTCAGCTCTTTCTGTTCTTCCAACAATAACTTTATCACCAATTTTAACATTTCTGTTTTCAACTACAGATAAAGTATTGTCGTCATTAAGAACTATTGAGGAATCCATTCTGGACTCCTCAGGTAATATCCATTTACCCTCAACTTTACAATATTCTGGGAACATTGAAGTTGAGTGAAAATTATCTGGAACAACACCATCTTTCTCTACCAGCACATACTTTGCATCTGGGGCATTTCTAAATTCTTCTGTTTTAAAATCCGGATGCCGGAATGTTGGCATTTCAAACATATATTGTTCCTCTTTTTATTTTAGTGTTGCATACATAACAGCTTTGATGGTATGCATTCTGTTTTCTGCTTCATCAAATACTACAGATTGTTTTGATTCAAACACTTCATCGGTGACTTCCATCTCTGAAACGCCGAACTTTTCTGCCATCTGCTTTCCAATGACTGTTTTTGTGTCATGGAATGATGGAAGACAATGCATGAATAAAGCATCTTTTTTAGCATAGCTCATTGCTTTGGCATTTACTTGATAAGGTTTGAGTATTTTGATT
>JALNVT010000101.1 GCA_023231265.1 Sphaerochaetaceae bacterium | reverse complement strand
TAGTTTTCAAGGGTGGAAGTCCAAGTTTCCTAAGTAGTTAATATAGGGACTTCCACATCTTGCCATATCAACTACTTAAGAATAAAATTTTATTAATTCATTAAACTGTTTTTATTAATTTTTTCTACAAAAGTATCACCACTGTGCAAAAAGGGATTTAATTTTAAAATTTGTCTTTCTCTTTAATGGAGCCTTTGCTATTATGTAGTAATAAGGATAGAGATGTGAAAAATGCTAATGAATTATTAATAAAAAGAACAAAGAAATTTGCACGAGATATAGATAAGGTAAAATCTATTATTCCTGACAATCTTTTCGTATATAATCCTCTTAAATATGCTGGAGATATGCATCTTCAGTTCATTGAACGTTATGCAATAAAAAACACAAAGGTTTTGTTTTTAGGTATGAATCCTGGACCTTTTGGTATGACTCAGAATGGAATCCCATTTGGTGAAGTTTCTTTTGTAAGGGATTATTTTAAGTTTGATGGAATCATAAAGCAACCCAAAAAGCAGTTACCTTCTCGTCCTATACAGGGACTGGCTTGTCCAAGGTCAGAGGTAAGTGGATTGCGATTTTGGTCTCTTATGCAAGAGCATTATGGTTCAGCAGATAAGCTTGTTGGAGAGATTTATGTTTCTAATTATTGTCCGCTTGTCTTTTTAGAGAAGACTAATAGAGCTAAGAATATCACTCCTGATAAGCTTTCTAAAGAAAACCGTGATATAATAACTGAGTTATGTGATACTTACTTGTGGGATGCTGTTGATATTATTCAGCCTGAATATTTGGTAGGTATTGGTAAGTATGCAGAGAAGAAACTTAAAAATGACAAATACCCTTATTCGTCAATTCTTCATCCAAGTCCTGCTTCTCCTTTAGCTAATAAGGGGTGGGGAGAAAGGGCAACTGCTCAATTGAAGGTTCTTAAAATATGGTAAAAATTAAAGCAATTGATATGAAGTCTTATGCAAAAATCAATCTGCATTTAGGAGTTGGTAGTCAGAGGGATGATGGTTTTCATTCTTTGCAGTCTATTTTTGCTAGAATTTCTTTATTTGATATAATTCATGTTACAATATATGAATCAGAGAGTTTGAATGTAAAAGTAACAGGGCTTGATTTTTTAAAGATAGACGGAGATGATTCATTAACTAAAGCTGCAAAACTGTGGTGTGATGCAACCGGCGTGGTGGCATCAATAGCTATAGATATTAAAAAAAATATACCAAGCGAAGCTGGTCTTGGGGGTGGTTCGAGCAATGCAGCTACTGTTTTACTTGCTCTCCAAAAAATGAATCCTTCAGTTGCTTTGCCTTTTGATGAGTTGTTAGATATTGGAGCTTCTATTGGTTCTGATGTCCCATTCTTCTTGTTCGATACTACTTTCTGCTATGTTACAGGGCGAGGGGAGATCGTAAAGCCTTTGTATTGTAAGTTTGATTATAGAGTTCATATTGTAAAACCTATGGAAGGAATATCCACAAAGGGAGCATTTAAGGCCCTTGATAAAATTGACAGGATAGATTTTTACAAGGAAAAAGATTTTTTAGATTATTTTAAATCAGGAATAGATTATTGGAAGAAATATTTCTTCAATGATTTTGAGAAAGTTATTTCAAGTCAAGTTCTTAAATCTTTTAAAGAGTCTAATAATTTATGCATGATGAGTGGAAGTGGTTCAACTTGTTATGAGATAATTAATAAGAATGGAGTTGTGACCTCTATTTGTGAGGATGTTGAAGCTGACTCAATTTACTACTTTTTATAGCATTAATTAAGCCTTTCTTTAACTTATTGAGAGTGTTTATATCACCTGTTATGGTGAGGAGATAAAGATGGGTATTCAGATTGATTTTGATAATATCTTTGAATGGGATTTTGTTAATAATAGAAAAAAATTAAATGACATTCCGCAGCAGTTATTAAAATATTATATTGAAGATCTTATGGAGGAGAAGAATATTTCTGAGAATAATCTTTATTCTCGTGAATTGAAGATGGATGCTGCTCTGTATTATACATTGTTCACTTATTATACAGAATTTTTGGAGACACATAATCTCTTTAAATCCACTTCTCCAATCAAAGAGTTGAATGAATTCAACAGTAATTTTATTTATAATATTAAAGATAGCTTGCGAGTTTTGACTATAAATATGGATGTTGGTTGTTATCCACACGCTGTTCGCATTTTAAGAGAGATGTATAAGTCTATCATAATTGCAATCGCTGTCAATGAAGATGATGAGAGAGGTAATAATATTCTATTTGATTCTTTTTCTAAGAGAATCTTATCAACAAGAAAAGATTCTTTTGATCTGAAAAATTTCTGTGAAAATATAATTAAAAATTGTGATGAGTCTGTAACTGAAGGTACCCCAACAAAATACAAGACTGAATCTTTTTATGATGATCTTTCATGGACTTATCCTCTTTTTTTAAAATTGGACCCAAAACATAAAATTGTTAAGTTTGAAAATCCATGTCAGGCCAGTAAGAAGAATATTAATATTAAGGATTTGGCCAAAGTTGTTCTTGATTCAAATTTTGAAATTCTTGATTTATTGACTGAGCCATTTGAACATTATTCAACAGTCGAATATTTTATAAATGCAAATTCTTATTCATATCCTCCTTTTGCTTTTGATGATGAAATTGAGAGGGCTTTAAGAGATGATGAAGAGGATTTGTTTGAAAGTATTAAATATTGTTTGTCTTATATGATTTCTTTGATAACAAGTTTTTTGTCAAAAACACAATTGCCAAGTTATTTATCAGCACTGCTGCTGAATATTGGGCATCTAAATATGGATATGTTCAATAACCTAACAGAAGAAGATATAACTAATCTAGATAAAAAGAATAAAGTTTCTAGATTTGAAAGTAAGATTTTGAATTCTTTTACAAATCTAGATTCGACTTTTGTTAAAATTGTATCCCAAGATGTTTCTGTTAAGAGTGATAGTGAGAGGAAAGTTATAGACGAATATTTCTCTTCATATAGAGAGCACTTCCTATTCAATAATGATGTTATGTTCTATGAACAGACAATTAAAATGGATAAGCTCTCTTCAAAAAATATGGCAATCAAATATTCAAATATATTTAGATCTTTGTTGAATGCTATGAGATTTCAGAAGAAAAATGATAAGAATTCTCAAATTTCTGAGCTTATCAGGGTAAAAGATACTGATCAAGATTTTTATGAAGGTTTTGGCGATTTGTATGTTTATGAGTGTAATGAAGATATTTCTTTTTCTGATTCTGAAGGAGATATAATGTGCATCTCTGCTGTGCAATTGATGGTCAATGTTTGCAATTCAATTTTAGTTGATGACTATTATGGTGTATTTGAGGAATCAAAGCAGCTCTATGAATCCATTCTGGTTCATTTGTATATTTACAATGTTAAGATGATGAATGGTGATTGTTTTAGATTAGATAGTTCATTTATACACGAGTTTTATGAGAAAAATTTAGAGCATTTTGTCTTTTCTTTTAATTTAGCTGAGTTGGTTACTATGAATGGAACTTCAAAAGCTATGGATGATGTCTTTTTGAGTAGTTCTGGAATGAAGGAAGCAGAGAGAATCGGAAGTAGTAAATATCTATTTGAATTTGGTAAAAATCATAACATAGCTGGGTTTGATGATTTGGCTTTTTATTTGTCAGAATCTGGTGTGAATGTTAAGGTTGAAATGTTCGAAAAACTATATAATGTTTATGTGAAGAATTCTTCTATGTTCATGAAAAAAGAAGTTATAGAAGATGAGTTGTTATCTTTGATAGTTCTGGATTTAGCATCTATGATGTTTAAATCATTGAGGTATTCAAGCCTTTCTTTGTTAAAAAGTGATGATACTTTAGAAGATATAGAAAATCTTGGATTTTATATGATAAAGAAAGATTTAAGAGAAATAGCAAAGAAATTAAATTGATTTTTAGGATAAAAAATGAAGTGTAAAAATATATATGATAAAGAGTTTAAGGATTTATCAATCGAAGCAAGTGTTGATATGTTAAAGATTTGCAGTAAGAAGAGGTTGCATGGTCCTAAAATGTTTGTCTTTGGAGATTTAGAGAAAGAATGTTATGATCTTTCTTTATTATTTGAAGCTAATTTTATGCAATACAAGATGTTTTGTGAATCTAATGGTATTTATAAAGATGAATCAAATAATAATTATAATTATATTAATAAATCTACTTTGGAGAGTATCGCTAAAGCTCTCAATAGTTTGAGATGCGCATTAGCTTCTGTAAATATTCCTTTATCTATGAGGATAATACGAGAGATTTATGATACCTTGATTGTTTCAATAGCCATAAATCAGGGAGAATTGGAAAATAAGAAGGGGTATTTATATAGTAATTACAATAGTGAACTTACTAAGTATAATTCTGATGATGTTTCTGATTCATATTATATAGATAGACTGATTAAAAAAATTGATGGTAGAAAAATTTTTGATGATGTATGTGATTTTTCTCTTTTTGATTTGGACCTTTCTTTTACATATCCTCTGTTTAGACAGTTAGATAAAGATAAAGAGTGTGTGAATATAAAAAAGCCAAATAAAAAGCAGAAAATTAAAACTGTAGATTTAGCTAAGATATTGAATCTGCATGATATGGATTATATTTATGAAATGACACAGTCTTTTTATTCATATTCTTTGCTCAATCAATTTTTCGATAGTGAGTATTATGCAGTGAGTCCTCTTGATTTTCCAGATGATAATCGGAAAGCTTTATGTATTTATATCAATCTAAATAAAGTATATTTATTGCAAGCTTTGAAACAACTTTCTAAATTGTTAGATGCTTATTTTGGTAGTTGCTTCACTAATGGGCTAGAGCGATACAAAGCTGTAAATAAACAGATAATTAAAGAGTGTTGCAATCTGTCTGTTGATTATTTTGAAAAGATTGAAGATTTTTCTTTTTCAAATCAGATGTCTTTTGAAGATAGTGATGAAGCTAAGTTTGTTTCAATTTTAAAAGATTTTAAACAACAAAAAATGAATGGTGAGCAGTATCATATTGAAAATGATAAATTTTACCCCTCATTGACTAGGTGTAATGTTGATCCTACTTTTATTGATATAATGAGAGGGAAAATCAGTATTGATACTGATAGGGATAAAGATAGTATAAATAAGTTTTTTAATGATTATAAGCAGTGCCATCTAGTTACTGATGAATGCTATTATATCAACCATGAAATGGATGTGGATACCAGGTTTGGGACAGTTTACGATGACAAATTACCTGGTTTCTATAATATCAAACATAGTGGTGATCTTGCTTATAAATGGATGAATATTTTCAGGAGTTTTTTGAATGGTATTCGTTTTTCTGATACTCAAGTGTTTCCAATAGAAGCCTATGTTAAGTCTGATATTAATTCTGATATGAGAAAGATCTTTATCTTGAATAATGCTCAAAATGTATATAAGAAAAATATTGAGAATAATATTGACCAATTGATGATTAGTTGTGTTCAGATGTTTTGTAATATGTGCAATTCAATAATTCTTAACGATGAATCAACTGCATTAAATGAGGCAAGAAGGCTGTATGATGCAATTGTTATAAAAACTTATTTGAGCGCTACTTTTTTTGAAGATTATTATTCTGATAAAGATGGTAATCAATCGAGGTTGATCAGTTATTTAAATGATAGTGTTTTGGCCGATGAGATAGGTCTGATTCGAACTAAAAATAAGAAAATAGTTGAAGAGTCGCATTTGTTTGCTGATAAGAAATATAATGAAAAACTGGAAAAAAGATATATTGATAGATGTACTACTGATATTGAAAGAAAAAAAATTGATACTTTTAAACCTTTTTCTTTTACTTTAAGTGATAATTTAAAGTCTGTGAATGATATTGCTGATTTTTTGTATAATGAGAAAGGTATTGATGTGTATCTAGTTACATTCAATAAAATGCTTGATTCTTATGCAGCTTTTACCGCTCCTTTTCTTAATAAAGGGGGCTCTAATGATGATGCATTGGTTTTGATGATTTTAGATTATGCATCTCTTTTGGTACGAACAACTGGTATTGATTTGATTACAACAGTCACTGATAGTTCTAGAATTAATAGAGCTGTTTCTGCTCTTAATTATATGCTTAAAAAAGATTTGAAATTGTTAGATACAAAATGATTGTAACTATTTTGAGGAAGTGATTTTTAATGAAAGTTGATTATAAAACTGATTTGCTAGAAAATATATTTGATTGGGAAGTAGACAATCTTGAAGATAAAAACATTTATGTTTCTCATCTATCTTGGTTGGCTTTAAATTCTTTTGGCAATTTAAAATATGGTATCAATGATAATCCTAAATTATGCAATGGTTATGAAATGGTGTGTAACCACGTAATTCTACAAGAGCAATTTATTCAGTATCTTCGTGATAAATCAATTTCTGTGTCCCTTTGTTCAACTATAAATGATTTGAATATGAGGACTCTCGATTCTTTGATTTCTCAGTTTAAGACACTTGTTATGGCTATCTCATCATCTAATTTTTCTTTAAGTGCTAGAATTGTAAGAAATATATATAAGTCTCTAATTGTTGGTATTGCTTTGAATAAGAGAGATGCTTCTGGTAATTATATTCTTTTAGATTCCTATCTTGAAACAAAGTCAAAGTTTAAAGAGGATGATATTTCAACTCAACAGTACATAAATAGGTTTTCAGAAAATTTTAATGATATAGTTGAGGGATCTCATTTTAATATTGAAGATGTTAATTTGCTAAAAGAAGATTTGAGCTGGATTTATCCATTATTTGAAGCATTAGATCCTGAGCACATAAGGTGCATGATTATTGAAGATGATGATATTGTTTACAGTGATATTGCAAGAGTTCTTGTTTTAAATAGTTATGATATAATAATGACAGCAACAAAACCATATGATTATTATTCTTCGTTAGAACATTATTTTGATGGGAAAAATCCTGTTATTCCTCCTTTTAATTTTAAAGAAACAAAAAGCAATGCGTTTTTATATAAAAATGGTAAAGAGAGTCAGAGAACTCTGTTTGTAGCTTGGAGAGAGGCCACCATAATGGTTGGAGAGTTTATTAGAACGTTCGATTTAGATATTAATATTAAGACTTTGTTTTCAAGTATATCTGTTGCTATTTATGAAATGGCATATAGTTTTGAGACTGCTACGGATTCTGAATATTATGGTGTTGAAAAGCTTAGTAATATTAAAGACCCTTTAAAAATAGAGAATAAGCTAGAATTTAGAAATAATGATACTGAGTTTATTCAAATAATTAAAGGTAGAATTAAAGTTTCAACAGATAGAGAAAAAGAAGCTATTAATGAATATTTTACATCATATGGTAATGTTTTTTTAGTTAGTAATGAGGTATTCAACCCAACTAGAAAATTCGATAAGTTTTCATTTTCTAGTGAAAATATTGCAATAAAATATATGAATGTTTTTAGGTCTTTATTAAATGGGCTTCGATTTGGACTTGATGATGATATTCCTTTTAAGAAAAAAGTTAAGGATGTGAAAAATAAGTTTGTTGATTCTCTCCAGAATAAATATGTTTATAAGGCAGGTGGAAAAGCATTTTTGTCAAATAATGAAGATTTGGGATTAGAAAATATTATTACATGCATACAAATTATGTGTAATGTCTGTAATTGTGTTTTATTAAGAGATGTTACTTCTACGATAATTGAGGCAAAGCATCTATATGAGCAGATAGCTTTAAAAACAATATTATTTAGATATGATATGGAAACTGCAATAAGAACTGAACTCAATCAAAATAATAGTTGTTTTGCTGCATACCAAAATGCTTGTATTAAAAATAGTATGTACAGTGAAATTGAGAATGATATTGCTGAAAGAGCAGAAGCCGAAGAAATTTATTATAACGCTCCTTATACGAAAGAACTGGAGAGGCTATATAAAGATGCTTATCTAAGTGATTTTAAATCTAATGAAGGACTTAAGTACGATGACTTCAGTTTTTTAAGATATGACTATAAAAATTTTTACGATATAATAAAAGCTTTATCAAATGAGATGGATATGCATTTAAATTTAGTTATGTTCAATAGAATGTATAATGATTTGAATAGTGTTCAACTTCCATTTTTTTCAAATAGGTATGTTACAGATGCTGAATTAAGTTTGATTATCTTGGACCTTTCTTGTCTTTTAATTAATTCAACTTTATTTGATACCAGTGTGTTGTTTTTAGATGATTTGGATTTTGAAGATATAATTGATACTGTTTTATATATGGTTAAAAGTGATTTAGCCAAGCTTTCATCTTTTAAAAATGAAAATTTACGTGTTCTATTTGACTTTTAAATTGTTGATATAGTTAAAATTTAGGTAAAAAAACGCCTTTTTTTGCACTTTTTGAGCTTTAAATGGCTATTTTATAAAAAAAATAAAAAAATTTGATATTTTTTAAGAAAGTTTTAAAAAGCCTATGGACAAAAAATATAATTTTATATATCTTACAAGAGTTCGTTGGGAAGTCGCCAAATGGTTAAGGCTCTGGTTTTTGGTGCCGGCATCGT
>JALNVT010000100.1 GCA_023231265.1 Sphaerochaetaceae bacterium | reverse complement strand
AGCAATTGATATCTCCACTGTCCCAAAATAAAGTGTGAGCAGGGCAGAAGCAAAAGCAAATGAAAAATAATATATGAACGCGTATAGCTTATATGTACTCATCTCAGGATTCTTCAGATGAAAGGCAACAAACACCAATCCACAGATTACTGACGCCAATAGAGCCAATGTTCTATTCTTCATACTATATTTTCCAACCAATCCTCTGAGAAGAATAGCTCTAAAAAGCAGTTCCTCAAGTGCTGATTGCAGTGGGGTTATGAGTAAAACAAGAAGACCTAGAATTATTCTATCCGTCATTGGAGCTTGATTGAAAAGAACTTCTTTGTAACCAATTTTATTTGCTATTATCATGTAAAGTGTCAGATAAATGATGCTTATTACAAACGGGATTACAAAGTATCTTTTATTGAATTTAGCATGAATTGTGATCAATGATTTTAAGGATACATTCAGTAGGTATTTCAAAGAAAAGAAAATGCCCAGAGCCATTCCAACAAATGGTAGATTTGTATTTATAAAAACAAACTCCTTTGAATTCACAGCTGCATTGGAAATATTAAAAACTATCAACGAAATAGCATATGAAATTGAGGAGCCTAGAAATATCCAAAATAAAAAAACAATGAAGAAACTTAACAATCCTCTAATTCTGTTTAAATCATTATCTGTCAAATTTGCCATCATATTCCTCATTTTTTTTAATAAATCTTGTTTCTTTATGTTATAATAACTTTATGAACATAACAAGAATAATTGAAGAATTTGAAAAAGGTAATATATGTGTTTTCAAAGATGAAAATGCAGCACGTCAGGCTTTAATTCAATATTCCATGCTTGGTAACAGCATTGAACAGGATAGGGCCATTTCATATAAAATCTTTCAGAATTACTTCGTTGAAGATAAAAAAGATAAGGAAGAGGTCACCTCTGTTATGAGGCTTCTTTTTGTGACACAATTTTTAAAGAACAATCATCTATCATACTTCATAAGTGATCAGTATTCTGAATCAATTGATAGATTGTCTGTTTTTGTATCAAAGATTCTTCCTTCATTAAAACGGATCAAAGAGAATGTTGCTTATAATATAATACCAGAGGCAATGAAATCAGATGTTGAACTTCTGTATGTTAAATATAATGAATTCTTAGATAGCAGAAATTTGTATGAACCATCTTTCAACGAATATAAATTGGAAAATGCAAAAGACTCTGTATCAAGCAGCAGTTATTCAATCATATGTGATGATACAATTCCTGATTTACAAAGATTTCTTAAAGTTCTGAATAATCCAGACAATATAAAGCTCATTCATTCTTTGTCCGTTGATGGCAATGTTGAGCTTGAGAAATTTGAAAACTGTGCTGAAGAGAACTCCTTTCAGATTCGTCGAATATATCATCTTTTGAGCAGTGGTGTGAATGTTGAAGATATAGCCATCACTCTTGCAAAATTTGATAATCAAATTGATGATCTTGAGAGAGAGGCCAATAAATATGGAATTCCTATCAGCTGTAAAGCTCATAAACTTCTTAAAATTTATCCAGCTGGTAAGTACTTCTCTAGATTGAATGTGCTGTTCAAGCAGCGTTTCTCACTTTCATATATGAAAGAATTCTTTTTAGATAGATCTCTGCCATTCAAAGAAAGAGGCAACTTACGCAATTTGATTAGAATTGGCATAGATACAAATATAAGCCATGGTCAGATTTCAGGGACAAATGATTCCTGGGAACAAAAACTTGACCCTTCAAAAAAAATAAGGAAAGAAGAGAGAGAGCTCTATACATCTCTGTTAGCTTTTTATAAAGAATTCAAAGATGCCATCATCATGCTCAATAGTGCCAAAACAAAGACTGAGGTGATTGGTGCTTTGGAAGTTCTTGAAACACTGCTGTTTGATGAGAGTTTGGATGTATTTGATGGAACAAAAGATTCTTACAAGAAAGTGATGAATGAATTTGATAAATTCTTCAATGATATGGAAAAGAGTGGTATAGATGAACAAGATAATCTTTACTCCTGGTTGATCTCTCAATTGGATGATGTTGCTTTTTCTTCTCCTCAAGAAATCAAGACTGATGGAATAAATATTTATTCTTATCCAGATAGCAGTGCTTTGAATGTTTCTCATCATTTCATCCTTGGAGTGAATCATGCTGCAACAGAATCAATATACAAACCATTGGACATCCTTCCATCTTCAATTGAAGAATCAATGCGAGAGGAGGAGAATCTTACATCAGCAATATTGAATGATTACATCACAGCTGAGGGCAATGTCTATGTGTCCTATGGTGAGGAAGATTACAGTGGTTCCTGCCTTCCTCCATCTTTTTTTATTGAAAGAGGTTTGGTAGCTAAAAGCAGATTGGACATACCATGTATATCAAATCCTTACCGAGATGAGGAGATGTTCTTTGGTAAAATTGTTGATGGATTCGATGCAACTCCTCTCCAACGAGCAGGTTTTTATAGAGCAAATGAAAACATCTTGAGTGAAACAAAATTCAACATGACAAGCAGAAAGGTTGATAGATCTTTGATTAATAGATTCCTTTCTAAGTGTGTGAATGATAGAGGTGAGATCAAACTCTCATCAACATCAATTGATACATACAAGACATGTCCTTATAAATGGTCACTTAGATACATCATGAATATAAATGATGATCCATTTGATATTGTTCCCCTTGATCACAGAGAGGTTGGTTCATTCCTTCATAAAGTCATGGAGGTCTTCTTTAAAAAGGTAAATCGAGAGGACAATGGATTTTTCTCTTCTAGGGCAGAGATATATGAAGAATGGTTATCTCAAATATTTGATGAGGAGCTTTACAATTACTCGCAGAGTGATAAGTCTCCAACTCCTTCTTCAGTTATATATATTTACTATACATTCAAACCAAGAGTGATGAATATAATAGCAAATGAGTGTGATACATTTGATGGATTGAAATCTCATGGGTATGAAGAATACTTTGAGGTGCATGATTCAATTGTCACTGAAGAGCAAACCATTCCATATTACATAAAAGGTATGATTGATAGAATTGTTACATTGCAGGATTCAGGATATGCCGTTGTTGATTACAAGAAAGGCAGTGCAACAATAAAAGAGAAATCATTCAGAAAAGGAATCGAAGAGACAGGAGAATTAAAATCATATCAATTCCCGTGTTACAGAAAACTCATGAAAAGCAAGAATATGGATGCTAAAATAGCTGCATATTACGGCTTCAATGATGGAAAGTATGAGTTTGTATTTGGTGATGATGAAGCATTTCATAAAAGAATGGATGAAATATTTGATGAAGTTGTAAAGCAGATGCTCATAAGTATCAAAGATGGTGATTTCAAAACAACTCCTTCGAAAGAGAACTGTGCAATGTGTCCTTTCAGACAGATCTGCAGAAAAAGGTATTCAACAAAGTAATGAAAAATAAAAAGAATTATAAATATAAAGACGTATTGGATATGCTAAAAAGAAAGCCAAATGATAAGCAATTAGCTGCAATAGAATGTCTTGATAACTGTGTTGTAGGAGCTGGTGCTGGTAGTGGTAAGACCATGGTACTTTCATCAAGATTTTTACGACTTGTTATGGATGGGCTTGCTGATTGTGATCAGATATTGACTCTGACTTTTACTAAGAAAGCTGCCAGTGAGATGTATCAGAGAATACATGGGAATCTTCTTGAATATAAAGATTTGAACGATGATCTGCCAAGACAGCTGGGATTATTTCCTAAAGCTACAATTTCTACAATTGACTCTTTCTGTGCCCAGATTGTACGTCAGGATTGCACTCGTTATGGACTCCCATCAGATTTTACAATGGATGATGATATAACAAAGCAGAATTCTATAAAATGCATTGAAGACTTGTTGGAAGACGAGGGTATGCTACCTGGATTCAAGTATCTATCTAGAGCTTACTCCCCTGATGATCTTGTGAACAACCTTTTGATTCCAATTGCAAATCAATGTCTGTTCATGCCTCTTGAAATTGATACTGAAGATCTGATGATTGAACTGAACAAGAAGACTGAGGAAGGTTATCAACTGTTGCTTTCTGATTTATCTAAGATACTTTCAAATTTAATTGATCTTCCAACAAAAGAGCTCACCAAAAATCAAAAGCAGCTGATAAAGGACTTCTCTCATCTGTATGAATTGATTGAAGATGATATAACTCCTGTAGCTGATATAGCTGAGTGTGTTGCATCTTTAAAATTTAGAATGCCATCGGGTAAGAAAGACACCGTTGCCATTTTAAAAGAATACTGTACAGAATTTAGAAATATTCAACCAAAATTTGTCACATTTAGCAGTATGAAAAGTGGTAACAATGCTGAAGAGATCTTTGAAGCACTGAAGCAGCTCAAAGATGCAATATTCAGAGAGAAGAGAAGAACTGGAGTTCTGACTTTCAGTGATGTTGCCAATCTATCCGTTGATATATTGAAGACAAACAGAGAAGTTCGAACTTACATGAAGAATAAATTCAAATTCATCATGATTGATGAGTTCCAAGATAACAATGAACTCCAAAAAGATCTTCTGTTCTTATTGAGTGAGAAATATGATGAATACCATGAGGGTATTCCTACAATAGATCATCTTGAGAAGCAGAAACTATTTTTTGTTGGTGATGAAAAACAGAGTATATATCGTTTCCGTGGTGCAGATGTTTCTGTGTTCAAAAGCCTTGCCGATGAAATTCAGCAATCAGGAGGGAAAAAACTTTCTCTTGATACAAACTATCGTTCGGAGCCTGATTTAATTAAATTTTTCAATAACATCTTTCCAAATATAATGGAAAATGCGGATGAACCTTATGAGGCTAAATTTGAGGAGCTGGGATACCGTGGAGCATCTGATGGTGTCAAACCTGTAATTAAGGCCATGATAAAGAATTATGATAAAGATGAGGCTCTTGAAGATCCTGATGAAGAGGCTGGCGAATCTTTTTCTTCAGAAGCTGTTGCAGTTGCATATGAAATTAAAAAGGCTCTCAATACAGATGAATATCTTCTCAAAGGTGGAAAACGTCCAACTGTAAATGATATTGCAATCCTTATGGAAAAGAAATCAGGACAGATGTATTACGAGAAGGCACTTCGAGCTCAAAACATTCCATATGTAATTTTGGATAATAAATCTTTGACTGCAGAGGCTCTTACAAATGATCTATATTGCATGCTTCAATTGGTCATTTTTCCTAAGGATAGAATTAGCCTTGCTACAGTACTCAGAGGTCCTTTTGGTAGACTCAGTGATGATGCAGTTTTTGAAATAATGAATAGAGAACATTTTGAGCCATTTGTAATTGATGAAGATTCTCCATTTGAATTTGATGCTGAAGATGCTAGAAAATATGAGAGTCTGAGTGAGACATTCAATAAATTGAAGAAGAAATCTAAAGATTCTACTGTCAGTGAGATGTTGGATTATCTGTGGTTTGATTCTGGACTTCGTTATTATTATGTGAGTGAGAATTCCTATCAATCTTATCTAAGCAGCTATGACTATCTGTATAGATTTGCTCGAGGTATGGAAAATAAATCTCTTTCAATGTTTCTTGATCTATTGAGACCTCAATTAGGACAGACAAGTCAATTGAATGAAACCGTTGTTCTTCAGGAAGAAAGTGATGGTGTAAAAATCATGACAATTCATAAATCAAAGGGTCTGGAATTTCCTCTTGTATTTATCTGCTGTATGGGAAGCTCTCCAATGAACAAACCAAGTATGTTCACTCAAGAGAACAACATACCTTTCACCCGTAATTATATTGAAGATGGAAGCTATAAAAACTTCAATCAGGAGCTGACAAAGCAGAGAGATAAGGATGAACTTCTAGCTGAAAAGAAAAGAGTTCTCTATGTTGCAATGACACGTGCAGAGACTCATATGGTTCTAGTTGGAACCTTCAACAAGCAAAACAGAAACATGAAGAATGATGTCAACGGAAACAACAATCTTCTTCTTATGAGTCTGTATGGTGCAAAGGTTGATAAGGAGACCTTTGAATGTGGTTTGGAAAGTGAACCAAAGTTGGTATGTGAGCAGATACCTCTGGTATCTACAAAGAAGCTATTTTTGAATTATGATAGAACTCCAATTAAGGAAAGAGAGATCTATCAAAAAGCTCTTCCTCTGTATGAAGATAGAGCTATCAAATTCAACACTGAAGCAAAAACAATTGCGGTTACAAAGTTATTTGGTCATAAAGATGATGGATATTTCTCAAAATATAAAGGACCTGTCCTTGATAAAGTGAGCTGTGATTCTCTTCTTGATAAATACAGTGAAACCTGTCCATCTGTTTATGCAGACTTTGGTACATTGGCTCATGCATTTATTGAGAAAGGAATATTGGAACTTCCTGAAATTCAATTTGAGGATGTTCTAAAAAGTGATTCTCCTCTGCTATTGATGAGCTTTGATGAGAAGCAAATCTTTTTAGAGAGTGCAAGAAAATTCAGAGATGATTTTTTAAACAGCGCTTTCTACAAGCAAAATGTTGAGAACAATGAAGTTCGTTGTGAAGTTGGTTTCTTCAGTCCCGTGGAATATAAAAATAAGAAGATGGTGGCAGAAGGTTTTATTGACTTATTGATAAAAGACAATAATGATGATTATCTTGTTGTCGATTTCAAAACAGATACAGTCAAGAATCCATCAATTCATCACACACAATTGGCAACCTACAAGACTGTTGTTGAAAACATGCATCCAAAATCAAAAGTCAGATGCTGTCTTGTTTATTTAAGAATGGTTGACGGTGAATATTATTTTGAATAAAAAGAAACTCAGCAGTATTCTTCAATATTGCTGAGCATGATATTTAGTTCAAACTGTATCTTTTACTATTTAGGGTTCTGAATTCAATTGTTTCATTATGAAATTTCTTGACTTTCGAACCTTATATCTAACTTTTCACATAAATTTTTTACATGGTTTGTAAATTTTGATAGATACCATTTATCTCCAATTTTGGTAGCTTTTATCTTTCTAAGTGTGATAATTAGATCTTCCAAAGAAATGTTTTTTTCTTCACCTATATTTGAGATTTCTTCTATTGCATTCATTCCCATCATCATGCACAAATGATTTATAAATAACCATGCTTCAAGAGAGTAATCATTTCTCATATAACTGCTATCATAACCCAGTGTGTTATCATAAGTTTTAAAGTATTGCTCAATAGCTTGCCTTTGTTTATAGATTGCATAAATCTGTCTTGAATTCAATTCTTTTCTATTGGTCTTTATTGTTATAGTTCCTGTTGATACTCTTTCTTTTAATACATCTGATATATCAATAGGTACTAAAGCTGATAACTCTTCATCACTAAGACGACTCTTAGCATATAATCTCTTTTCAAGTTTTTCTCCAGAAAAAAGATTATCTTGCTCTCGCTTTTTGAGCTCTCGATCTCTTTTGATTTTAATACTGTTGTTCTTCTTTTCTGTTCTCCTGATGACATCCTTTATTTCAGCATTATATAAACTACCATCTAAATAAAGATGAATGTTATAATCTTCTTTCTCTATGCTACTGGTATGAATATTTCTTCCATGATATATAAAAGCATCTTTGTAATCTGAAATGTTTGAGGGTATGATGCCTTTAGTTTCTAAGTTTCCTCTTCTTAATGGAATTATGTAATTCATTCCACTCTCTTCAATTAAGTCGTAATTATCATTGCTTCCAAATCCTTTATCAGCAATGATTGTTGCATCTTTCTCTTTTATTCTGGTTTCATTTACTATATCCTGAAATGCAGATACATCAGGAACACTACCTAGGTATTGTTTGTAGTATTCTGGATAACTTCCTCGGTCATTCAAAGAGAACATGTAAATAAGATTAACCTGTGGAGAGTATCTACTCTTTGAATCATAACCAACTTCAGCCATATCTAAATTATTAGAGGATGATAATATTCTGTGACCATCAAAAAGAATAAAACGCTCTTTCTCTTTGGTATAGGAGTCCATGAATTTTTTAATTGCACCTCTATCTCTTCCAACATCTTTAAGGAGTTGGGTAATAGATGCAGAAGATAACGAAAGGTTTGGAAACATATTTGATAAGTAGCTTGATTCATAATTAAGTGCAATACGTTTAAAGGCCTTACCATACATTATTCTCAAAAGAGCTATAACATATAACTGTTCTCCATAATGAGGAAAGCATTCTTTTAATCTCTCTAATATCAATTGAGAGTTAGATCTAAAATAATGAGATGCTCCATATTCTTTAACTTCTATTTCAGTGAAAGTAGAAGCTTTAATACTCTTGGGGACAAACCCATTTTTAGTAATTTTACCTAGCATTTTACCTGATACTTTAGCTGATTTTTTAGTTTCTGGATTGTATTTAGTTTTTCTCTCATATAGATACCAATTGCCGTTTATATATTTAATTTCGGTATTTTTTTCTTTCTTATAATTCTTAACAAAATCAGGTCTTTCATGCTTAATTGAAGCCATATTTATACCAACTTAATTTAGGGTGCTTATATATTAATACATATTTACAGACCTGTCAACTTAATTTATTACTATATAGCCAATTAAAGATGAAAAAGATAAAGGTTCCTTAAAAAAGGAACCCTAAATATTAAAAGTTACAGTT
>JALNVT010000099.1 GCA_023231265.1 Sphaerochaetaceae bacterium | reverse complement strand
TGATGATGTATTAGCTCTTGCAAAGATCAATACACTTAAGAACTATACAATTAAATTTTAACAGTGTGTTTTTATACAACATGGTAAATAAAAAATCACAGACCAATAATAAAGCCCGCATCATTTAAGATACGAGCTTTCATTATATTATGAGTATCTCTACTCGTAGTTCAATGCATCAATTGGATCAAGCTGTGAAGCCTTCAAAGCTGGATACCAACCAAAGAACAATCCTATTATCATACTGAATCCCATTGAGATGACAATTGAGAATGTACTGATAACAAAAGATGTACCCATTGAAACCGAGAATCCATAAGATGCCGCCAATCCAATCAGTACTCCTATAACACCACCTATCAATGTTATTACAAGAGATTCACAAATAAATTGTCCTCTAATAACAGCCGGTGCAGCACCAAGTGCTTTTCTTATACCAATTTCTTTCGTTCTCTCTGATACCGATACAAGCATTATATTCATAATTCCTATACCACCAACCAACAAGCTGATTGCAGCAATTGCTGCTAAGAAAGAGCTAAGAGTGGAAGTAACTGATGTTGCCATCTCTGCCATTGTGGTAGGAGACATGATTCTGAAATAATCTTCACCGATTAGATCATCATAATAAGCTTCAACATTATCTGAAACATCAAGAGTATAATTTTCATCTGCTACCTTGATTATATAAGAACCTACATTTGGAGAGTTATTCAATCTTGCTTGGTATGTTGAATAAGGAATGAATACACTATCATCAAAATTCAATGAAAATATTGCATCCTTATCTTCCAATACTCCTACAACTGTATAAGATTTACCCTGTCCATTTCTGTTGAGCATTACAGTATTTCCTACGGCATTTCCGGTTGGAAATAACTCCTCCGCTACATTTGTACCGAGAACCACAACCTGTCTGGAAGTTATGCTATCGGATAGAGCAAAGAATTCTCCGCTGGCAAAGGTAAGAGCCAAGTTATCATCATAAGTACTTGGAACACCATATACATTGGCACTCTCAGATTCTTGACCAACTCTAACTGTTGTACTGCTGTTATCCATAGCCATTACGGTTTCAATACGATCATCCAGTGATGCCATAAAGGTTGAATACTCTTCTGTAAAAATATCTGCTTCCTCACCACTGTCAAAAGGAGAGAAAGTAATAAGATCAGGTCCTGCACTTGAGATTGAGTCTGTAATGTTTGTCTGTATTGACTGACCTAAGGTAAGAATAGTTACAACAGAGGCAACACCAATGACAATACCCAATAAAGAAAGTACAGTTCTAAGTTTGCTTCCCACCAGGGCCTTAAAGGCAAGTTTTGTATTTTCAATTATCATTTCTCATCCTCCAAGTGTCCATCTTTTATATGTACCTGTCTCAAACATTGATATCCAAGATTTCTATCGTGGGTTACAAAAATGATTGTTCTTCCTTCGCTATGAAGCTGCCAGAATAATTCCATAATTTGCTCACCTGTTGTTGAATCAAGAGCACCTGTTGGTTCATCTGCCAATATGATAGAAGGATTTGTAACAATTGCTCTTGCAATAGCCACTCTCTGCTTCTGACCACCTGACATCTCGTTAGGTCTGTGATAAATTCTATCTCCAAGTCCAACTTTCTCTAAAGCTGCTTTTGCTCTTTCAACTCTCTCTTTCTTTTTAATTCCAGCATATAGAAGAGGTGTTGTTACATTCTCCAACGCTGTAAGTTTTGAAAGCAAGTTGAACTGTTGGAATATGAATCCAACCTTACTATTTCTAAGAAATGCTAGTTCTGTTTCATCCATGTTGAATGTTGGTTGATCATCAATATATATGTTTCCATCTGATGGAGAATCAAGACATCCAATTAGATTCATCAATGTCGATTTTCCACTACCTGATGGACCCATTATTGAAGTAAATTCTCCCTCTTTAATTTCTAAAGAAACATCATTTAAAGCTTTAACAGTTATATCACCAACGGTGTAAAATCTACTGGCATGATCTATTTTTATGATTGTTTTTGTGTTATTTTTTTCCATCTAGTCCCTTCCTGGTGCGTTTCCATTATTTCCTGGACCTTGACCTGGGCCACCACCGGTTGATAATAGGCTGAAGCTTGATGATGAATCATCATCGTCAGAGGAAGAAACAGTTGGGAATACCAACAGTACATCACCTTCTGAAACATCACCTGTCATTATTTCTACATAACCTTCTGTTAAGTAATCAGTTGTAACAATTGTTTTTTCAGGTTCGCCGCTATCATTTTTCTTCATAACATAAGAGTAACCATCAGAGTCTGTTTTTACAGCATCTGTCTCTACAATTAATATAGCTTCATCAGTTTGACCTTTTATAGTTCCTTCAAAAGAGTAACCAGGATAAACACCTTCTGGTGGATTGTCGATTGTGAAATCAACAAGTTTTACACCAATACCTTCATCTGAAAGATAACCAGCATAAGGCATGTAGGAAATATAAGCTTCACTTGTAACACCTGGAACTGAATCAAATGTGAAAGTAGCAATGCTATCAGAATCAATGTATCTCAAATCAATCTCATCAATTTCTACTTCTGCAACTAATTTGGAGGGGTCAATAATTGTGAAACAACTATCTTGAGTTTCTGCATAATCATCAACATCAACATCAACAGATGTTACGATACCATCAATTGGAGCATATAACTTGGTGTCAGCTAGAGCAGATTGGTAACTTACCAATTCCATCTCTAATAATGCCAATTCAGAAGAAGTACCTTTAATCTTGGATTCTTTAATTTCAGCTTCAAGTTCTGCAATTGCATATTGTTCATCAGTATCATCCATTGTAGCAAGAAGATCTCCTGCTTTAACGTAATCACCTTCTTCAACATAAACCGCTGTGACTGTAGCATCAGATTTGGAATAAACTTCCTGTGTATCCAAAGGATCTAATTCTCCACTGATATCAACTGTAGTTGAATATATAAGAGATTGGACAGTGATTTCTTCCGGAGCAACTATCTTTGAAGCTTCAATAGCTTCAGCATCCTGCCATGGATAATAACCTGAGGAATTCTTGGTTTGGAATATATATGCAGCAGCAATTATCACTGCAAGAACTATAAGTCTTGTGATATTCTTTTTTCTTTTAGCTGCTTTCTTTTTTTTCTCTATATTAATTTTTACTTTTTCTTCTGCTGTTAATACAGGAGCCTGTTTTTCTTCTGTTTTATTTGTATTTTTTTCACTCATACTGTTGTCTCCTATATGAATTCTTTATCAATGTTGTTTTGTAGAATTAAGCGATCAAGCTTCAATATCTGTTCTTCAAGAATATCTAACTGACATTCATCTTTAGCATCTTGTAATTCATCTTCAGTTATCAGACCATTATCAAAAAGAGTCTGCTGACTGTTTAAGTTTTGAAGATTTACCTGAGTGTCAAAATTCTGCTGCTGTAATTCAAGATTTGAAATCTGAATATCATTTTGTAAAGAGAAGATGTTCAATGTGTGATCTGAAATTGCTTCTTGGTAATCTAATTTACTTGATTGAACATCATTAGCTTTTGATTGAATCTCAAGAGCATCCTCTGTACTGGTACTATCACTTGTATAAGTTAAATTTACCAAAACATATGGAGTGAAATCTCCTGTATCGTATGCCCATGAACCTTTAACGCCACCAGAGAAACTGAAGTTGTTGACAGAATAAGTTGCATCACCATTTATACTATATTCATCGGTATAACTTGAATCATCATAGGTATTGGAAGCAATACCACCATTGAGTTCAACCTCATTTGTATCTTCTTTGAGAACTCTAAGTTCTTCTTGATATATTTGAGTTTGGTAATCAGCAATTGTAATCAATGAGTTCAATTTAGAAGAATCCATTGAAAGCTCAACATCATCAAAATCATCTAGTTCAGTATATTCAACGCCTGTATAGCTCTCGAATTGTTGTTTTGTTAATTCAATATTCTTTTTGTACTGCTCAATAACATTCTCTTGAGTCTTTATTTTTGCTAATTGAAGCTGTGCTTCTGTATCACTTTCAATATAAGATCCAATAGCAATAGATTCATCATATGATGTTTGATACTCATCAAGAGTATTCTCTGCTACAAATAGGTCCTTCTCATATGATAATATGTTGCTTATATATGTATAAATTTGCCCTTTGAGTGTCAACAAAGCATTGTTATAAAGGTAAGTAGCTTCATATATATTCATATCTGCTGTGATATCATCAGTCATATCGTCAGGATTTAAATCAATTGTTGATGTGATTGCAGAACTTATCTTTGTTCCTGTGATATCACCATCTTCTATTACAAATTCAGATTGAGTGTTTATCGTTGTCTCACTGTCATCGTTGAAGTAGAATGTAAATTCAGGACCAAATGTAAAATCATCTGAATAATCTGAGTCAGAACTCTCATCGCCCCAGGTCAAATCACCGGTTGATACACTGTAACTTGGATTATCTTCTACCAACAAAAGTTGTGCCGTCAGTTGGTTAGATAATAAAGTTGTTTTTGCGCTCTCTACTGTTTTTGATTTACTTAATGCTGTGTTGACAACATCATCAATTGATGTGGCGAACATTGGAGTTGCAATAATTAAAATCAATAAGCCAGTTAATATACGTCTTTTCATACTCTGTTTTTCCTTTGTTATTGTTAAGATTAAATTAGATCAATTCTTATTTTGTTTGTTTATTAATTTCATTCTTTTAATATGTATCGTTTCAATCTAATTTATATTAGTTAATATATAGATTACGTCTGTGAAATCTATGTGAAGTGAAAAAACTATTGTGAAGTATATGTGATAACTACACAGTAATACATAATAATTAAACTAAAAAGTGAATAAGTTGTGTGAAGTGAAAGTTAAAATATAATTTTTTTTGTACAAAATTTTTATTAATATTTATTTTTTAAAATGCTATGTTGAATAATATTTAAACTAGCTATAGTTTTAACAAAGTGAGTTTTGCAAGAATTTATAGCTTTTTGTATATAAGTTCTTTTTGTGAACTGTTAATTATAATATACTATGAAAAATTGTTTGGAGGCCATATGAGAATATCTATTTGTGATGATAAGAGAGATTTGGGTAAGTTAGCTGCCCGTGCGGGTGCAGACATGATAAAGAGTGCAATAGAAACAAGAGGTGAAGCTTTTATAGTTTTAGAATCTGGTGCGAGTCAAATTGAAACCCTTAAAAATTTAGCACTGTACGATGATATTCAATGGGATAAAGTTACCGTATTTCAATTTGATGAATTCTTAGATATCGATACAGAATCTCCACAGAGTAATAGTTATTTCATTCAAACTTGTTTCATTGATCTTTTGGGAGAACAGAAATTAAAAAATTTTTATTATCTAGATAGTTCTGTAAACACAATAAAATATATAAATGATATTGCTGAAAAAATAAGGTTTGATGTTGCATTTGCCTGCATAGGTGAGAATGGACATATTGGATATAATGATCCACCAGCAAATTTCAGCATTCCAGACCCTTATATTGATGTAACACTCAATTTAAGATCCAGAAAGCAGCTTGTAACTGAAGGTTGGTTCAAGAAGCTTGATGATGTTCCAACAAGAGCTATAACGCTATCTATAACGAAACTTCTGCAGTCAAGGATAATACTTGTATCTTGTCCCGATCAAAGAAAGGCTAGAGGGGTTGCAGCTTGTCTGTTTGAACCATATAATCCGCAATACCCTTGTACGGCATTGAGAAGAAAGAAACAGGTCTCCCTATTTCTAGATCAAACTTCTTCAATGCTAATAATGGGAGATAGACGTCCTTCTGATTTCTAAAATCATTTTATTAAGGAGCTCACAATGACACGTAAAGTAAAAGATAATTTACTGATTGTTCTTGGAACTGCTATTACAGGTTTTTCAGTAGCCTGTTTTATTACACCTGCAAAAATTGCAGCAGGTGGTTTGAATGGTATTGCTACCATTGTTTATTATTTATTGGGTATTGATACAGGTTTGACAATATTGGTTTGTTCCATTCCTCTATTTTTAATTGGTATGAGAATATTTGGTAAATTATACGGTGTGAAAAGTCTCATGGGAGTTGTATTCCTGGCTTTATTCACAACTTTATTTGGCCAGCTCACTGGATATAATGGATTCCTTGATTATACAGATAAAGTGGATGTTCTATCCTCAGGTATATTTGGCGGTTTCTTATCAGGTTTTGGAATAGGACTGGTTATGAAAACTGGCGCAAATACTGGAGGAACAGATATTGTTGCTCAAATCCTAAACAAGTACACAAAAATTCCACTCGGCAATGCTTTATTCATTTGTGATGGTGTAGTTGTGGTAGCCGGTGGTCTTTTCTTTGGTTTTGAGAGAGCTTTGTTTGCAATATTCACTTTATATGTTTCTGGGCAAACCATAAATTATGTTATTTTGAGTATGGGAACAAAATATGCAAAGACTGCATATGTAATCAGTGAGAATGTTGAAAAGATAAGTGAGCGAATTATAAAAGATTTAGGTAGAGGTGGTACTCTTTTAAATGGCCAAGGTATCTACACTAAGCAAGATCGCAAGATATTGATGGTTGTTCTTCCAAATACAATGATAAACAAGGCAATTCGCATTGTTCATGAAGAAGATGAACGTGCCTTTGTATTTGTACATGAGACTTATCAAGTTCTTGGTTATGGATTCAAGCCTTTGATAAATGCTATTCCTGTAGATGAACTCAAAAAAGCTACTGAAAAACGAAGAGCAAAAGGAAAACCTATTATTCCTTTCTTAAAAAAACAAAAGAGCAAATACGACGGTGAATAAGCCAGAAAAGGCTATTGAGATACCGCTCATTGCACCAATATCTTCTCCCAGCTCTATGGCCTTAGTTGTTCCTAAAGCATGGGAGCAAGATCCAATACCAACACCCTGAGCTACAGGGTGTTTTATTTTGAACATTTTGATGAGTAATGGTGCAAAGATTGAACCCAAAACACCTGTAATCAAAACTGCAATGATTGTTAAAGCAGCCATACCACCAATAGATGTTGAGATAGCCATTGCAATTGGAGTTGTTACAGATTTAGGTAATAGAGATGCAATTGTCTGAGCATCAACCTTTAAAAACGTTCCAAGAAGATATATTGAACTGATGGATGCAAGAGACCCAATACCAGTACCAACTATGATAGCTATGTAGTGCTCTTTCAATAGTTTTCTCTGTCTGTAAACAGACAATGCAATAACTGCAGTAGCAGGAGTCAACATCATTGTTATGATGTCTCCACCTTCACAGTAGTTCTCGTAAGGAATTTTGAAGATGTTTAGGAATGCTATTATTAGAACAAGAGCAATGAGAATTGGATTCAAGCAGGTTTTCTTGAATTTTTTATTAATTTTTACACCAATTATGTAAGTGATGAAAGTCAGGATTATTCCAAATATAGGGTTGCTAGTTAGTTGCATTTTTTTTGTCTTTTTTTAATTTATTTTTTTCTTGAAGATATATAACAAGTGAAACACTTTTACTTGATATAAAAAAAGTGAAGATAGTTGAAATTACTATTATGAGAGCAAACTTCCATAGTATAGATGATATAGCACTGTAGTTCTGCATAATTGCAACAGATGCAGGAACAAAGAAAATTGCCATATTTGCCAGTAAGAAATCCGCAACTGTGCTGATTGCTCTCTCTTTGATGATCTTCCTATCTAAAAGAATGAAAAGAAGAATCATGGACACAACACTTCCTGGGAAAGTGAAAGGTAGAATTGATGATATATATGTTCCTACCAAACAAATGAAGAATATGATGCTAAATTGTTCAAAAATTTTCATAATTCATTCATTATATAAATTTTGAAGATAATAACAAGTAGAAATGTAAAATTCGGTGAAGAATAAGCAAAAACCTTCCAAACTTAAAAGTTAGAAGGTTCTTATATAGTTATTAGTATATTTATTTTGTATTTGTTTTTAAAGGGCCCAGAGCTCACTTCGTGTTGTCGAGATTGCACAAGCACCAGCATCAAGCGCACTTAATATGTCCTGTTTGTCACTTATTAGGCCACCTGCTACCACAGGAACCCGTGAGATGGAACTTATCTGAGAGATAATCTTTGTCACAAGACCAGGCATTATCTCTAAGAAATCAGGTTTTAGAGTGTTTATATGATTTTTGATGGTGTTCATAGCCATTGAATCAACTGCAAAGGTTCTCTCTCCAGCAATCATATTCAAATCTTTTGCTCTTCTGACCAGATTTTGTTTTGTGCTAATTATTCCATCAGCTCTTGTGTGCTCTTTTATGAAATCAACAGCGATGTCTCTATTACCAAGACCTTGAATCAAATCTGCATGAACAATGGCAATTTTATTGTTCTCTTTGATCTTATCAACAATCTTATCTATATTACAAATTGTACCATACAAAACGAAGACAACATCACAGTCACTCATAACTGCCTTATTCAATAAATCGTCATCCTTGATTGCGGCAATAATAGGGGAATCAAGAAAAATCTCTCTAATATCATTGTTACTCATGCTTCTCTCCTAAAATGTAATATACCTTTAACATAAAGTTTTTTTTTGTTTTATTCCATAAGCTTTTATCCACAATAGGTGCAAAATGTAGTCATAAAAAAAGGGCAGCTGGAGAAATATATCTTCAGTTACCCAAAACTTTATGTCGAATAGGAGAAAGTTT
>JALNVT010000098.1 GCA_023231265.1 Sphaerochaetaceae bacterium | reverse complement strand
TCTCAGCATCTGCATTGCTGATTCCCTCTAGAGCATGCTCCCAAGTGAAGCTGTAGGATCCTGCAGTTGAAGATGTAATTGTCTCGGTATTTGTATCACCTGCACTGTCGTCTGTTGCACAGTAATAAGTCAACTGAACTTCAGGGTCCATGCTTGCAAATGCTACATCCTCACCTGTTTCAGAATTCTCCAAACTGAAGTTGATTGTGTAAGTTCTTTGATCATAACCAAGATATACATCAGCTGTCTGTGATACTGAATCAGCATCAAATGTAACTGATTGGTAATCAGAAGAGTCTATGTCATCAAATTTCCCATCTTTTTTGATTGGTGTCAGAATGTTACCATCTTCATCTGTTTGAACATATACGATGTCTGTTGGATCATCAGTCATGATGTATTTTACAGTTGGGAATATTTCTTCCTCACCATCATATTCTTTTTCAAGAGTGAATTTGAATTCACCATCAGTTGGTAATTCAGATATTGCATATGTTTTTGAATTCTCTGTATCCTTTTCTCCATCCATGTATACATCAAGTACTACTTTTGGAGCAAATGTTTCTGTTGTAACACCAGTTAGATCTGTGTTGTTTGTATAATCTTTGTAATTGAATGATAGAGAGTATGTTCTCTGATTGTCACTTACATAGGCATCAACTGTTGTTGTTGGTACATCCTCATCATACTGAAGTGATGTTGTTGTAGCTTCATCAGAATCCCAGTAATTACCATCTACATCAACCTGTCTGTATACCACATCCTGAGGATCATCCTGTAAATAATAATCTACTGTTGGAAATACTTCTGAAGTATCGCCAGAGTTTGTTTCATGATTTTCTGTTGAGAAAGCTCTTCTCAAAACGAATGTATAGTAACCATCAGTTGGAACCTCTGTTGTATCATATGAGAACTGCTGAGTCAGTGTTCCATCTACTGTACCAGTCAATGTTGTATCCAATGTTACAGAAGGTTCCATTGATTGTACTGTTGTCTTTGTCTCTTTAGATTCTGCATTCTTGAGATTGAATGCCAATTTATAGGTCTGCTCTGCTTCATCAACATATACAGGAACTGTAACATCGGTAGTATCTTCACTGAAGGTATATGATGGATAATCACCTTCATAATCAGCATATTCAATGTATGTACCATCCTTTGTGCACTGCCAATAACTTCTTGAATCAGAATCACCATTATCCAAAACAACTTCAATAGATGGATAGATTCTATCTGTTGTATATGTTGCATTTGAAGCATCCCATTTATATTTATCAACTACAAAGGAATAAACCAATGATGTTGTTGTGGTTGATGCAGCTGTGATTGAAGATGTTGTTGTTGTGGTAGGAAGAGATGTCCAAGCTGTACTTGTTATATCCTCTCCACCTTTGGTTATTGCATTATCTGTTCCATCTGCATTGGATATCTTGAATGTCACATTTGGTGATACTGTTGTCAAAGCAATGTCATTGTTTTGATCTGCAAAATCTTTGAGATCCAAAGTCACACTGTATGTAACCATGTTCTCATTGTAAGGAAGAATCTCACTTATGTTCTGAGCACTGTCACTCAAAAGAGAATATGATGTATCATCAAAGATCATTCCAAAATCTTGGTGATAGACTGCAACATGGAATTCCTCTCTGTCTCCATCTGAGCCAAACAAAGGAGATGTTGTGCTCCACATTGTGGAGATTGAGAAACCACCAGTTGCATTGGAAGTTGTTGATAAAATTGTCTCGCTATCTGTTGGCAAGATATCGGAAGTTGTGGAAGCAGATTTTGATTCATCACTTCTTTCCCACTTTGATTCATATGTGTCGAATTCAGTCTCATCAAAGAATACATAAACTGTTGCTCCAGATAATGTTGAGCTCTCATCACTTGTACCATTTGCCTTGGTCTCATATTTTACTGTACCACTTACAGTACCAGAGAACACACTGCTGCATCCTATGACTGTAAGACTGATAAGAACTGTGCTCATTAGAGCAATTCCTATATTTCTAATATTTCTTTTCATCATTTTTTTCCTTATATTCATTTTATATCTCGTCATCATCACTGTTATCTTCAATAGGTGATCCATCCATATTCAAACCAGGTAGACCTGTTTCAAATCTGTAGTCTGTTCCTTCTTTAAGAGCTTTCTTCTCTTTGTTGAATAGAACCAGACGTTCAGTTACATAATAGACAGTTGGAACAACGAACAGTGTCAGCAATGTTGAGGTGAACAGACCTCCGGCAATAGCTTGACCTAATGGAGCGTAAAGCTCAGAGCCCTCACCATGAGAGAATGCCATAGGGATGACACCCAACATAGTTGATAAACTTGTCATCAAGATAGGTCTCAAACGTGATGCAGATCCTCTTACAACAACAGCCTTTAAGTTATCTACAGTTTCAGGAAGAGCTGATCTTTTTGTATTGAAGTAGTCAATTAAGATGATACCGTTGTTAACTACGATACCTCCAAGGGACAGAAGTCCAAATACAGCTATCATTGAGATTGTTGAGCCAAAGGCCATCAATCCTAAAATAACACCAATCAAACAGAACGGGATTGTGAACATGACAATCAATGGTTGTTTGAACTTCTCAAACTGCAGTACCATTACTGTGTAAACCAGGAAGAATGCTATGATGATAGCTGTCAACATAGGTTTGATTGTTTTGCTGATTAGATCCATGATACCACCAGGTTGTGTTGTAATTCCGTCAGCCAATGGATTATCTTTCAGATACCTGTTTACATGAGTGTTGATGATGGATGCATCCTCACTGATAAGTTTTGCACTTACTGTGACGGTTTTCTTTCTGTCCGTATGGTTGACTGTTGATATAGACTGCTTTACATCGATGTCTCCAAGGTTGGCGAAACTTACATTCTCACCAGCTGCAGTTACAATC
Source organism: Sphaerochaetaceae bacterium (assembly GCA_023231265.1). Classification (GTDB taxonomy): domain Bacteria; phylum Spirochaetota; class Spirochaetia; order Sphaerochaetales; family Sphaerochaetaceae; genus Pleomorphochaeta. The sequence goes on along the minus strand of JALNVT010000098.1, from coordinate 5,815 downwards.
TGCATCTTAGCAACGCTATCAGGAGTTATGGGATTATCAGTCATATCACTTGTAATTCTGATATCATACTGCTCACCATTCTCACTGTGGAATTTGCCTGAATCCAGACCACTGAATAATATTATTGATGTTATACCAGCCTCATATGAGTTGGCACCCACACTGCTTAAAAAGTCATGATTCATATCCAGCTGCAATGTTGAGGAGTTGTAGTCTGTATTTATTGAAGTTGATACAACTGATGCATCACTCTTCATCTCAGTTTCCAATCTCTCAGCTTCACTGTAGAGCAGATCCATATCATCACCAGCTAGGGTGATTCCATAACCACCACCACCTGAAACGTATCCAAGTAATTGGTCAAATCCACCATTTGTAACAGTTACCGTACAATCTGGGATATTTGCAGATAGATCCTTCTGCAGAAGCAGGATTATCTCATGGATATCTCTTTTTCTATCAACCTTATCTGTCAAAAGGATATGTAGATCTGCTTTATTTGCAATATTTGGACTCAGAGGCTGTCCATCATTACCACTGTAAACGATGTAAGAATCAATCTCTGGAATCTCATCTTTAACTCTATCCATTGCTTTCAAAGTCTTGGCTCTTGTTTGATCCAGTGAATAACCCTGTGGGTATTCAAGCTCAATATCGAAGCTGTTCATATCAACAGAAGGAAGGTATGTGAAACCTAAAGTTTTAACAACAAACAATGTTACAAGCAATACAGAACATGCAAGGAGGATCACATAACGATGTGTGCTCATGCTCCATTTCAAAGCTGATCTGTAACCTTTTTCAACTTTTTCCATGAATTTATCAAAAGCTCTCTGCTTTGCTTCAGGTTTTTTCTCTTTCAAAATGTGCTTCATCAAGTAAGGAACGATTATAACAGCTGCTACAAATGAGCCAGATATTGCTAAAATCAATACCAATGAAACATCATGCAGAACCTGTCCAAGCAATCCTTGAAGAAATAGAATTGGAACATAAACAACAACTGTAGTTACAGCTGATGCAAAGATAGCAAAACCTACTTCATCAGAGCCTTTGTAGATACAATCATCAAGGCTCTTCTCTCGCTTGCTGTAGTACTTAAAGACCTGTTCAATCATAACGATTGAACCATCTACAATCATACCAAGAGCAACTACCAGACCTGCAATACTCAGGATGTTAACTGTCATTCCTGTTATCTTCATACCGATGAAGGTGAACAGAATTGAGATAGGAATTGAGATTGAAATGATCAATGTAGATCTGAAATCTCCTAAGAACAATGCAATGACAAGAATGGCAAAGATCAATCCTTCAACACCTGATTGAAGAACTGTGTTGATTGCAACCTGTGTGATCTTGCTCTGATCATCAACTATCTGGAACTTCAAAGCTCCACCGCTTTTCTCGGTTTCTTCGGCCATGATCTCTTTTGCAGTATTTGTGATATTCATGATGTTACCACCACTGCGCTTTGCAATCTCAACAACGACCATCTCACCATCTTCACCATCAACATAGTAATCGGGAGTTTCATAATCGAGAGTCACATCTGCAACATCTTTCATGCGGATGATTACATTGTTATCATCAACACCTACAGGAAGTCCTTTGATGTCATCAATTGTAGCAAAATCACCTTCATATCTGATATCAATGGTCTTTCCTTCATATTCACCTGTACCAATTGGTAATTTTACATTACCTGCTTGCAGACTTTTATAGACGGTTACAACACTGATTCCTTTTGCAGCAAGATCATCAAGTCTCAATTTGACATTGACTCTCAATTCCTTTGTTCCTCTAACGGTTACAGAGGAGACACCTGCAATTTGGTTGAATTTAGGTTTCAAATCGTTGGTTACATAATCAGATACTCTACCTATATCAGATCCAGCATCAACACTGATTGTCATGATTGGTAGCATATCTGCACCACCTACCATAACGGATGGTTGACCTAGAATGTTTGATGGTAAATCATCAAGCAGCTGTGATATTCTGTATCTTATCTCTTCTAATTGATCATAAGGATCTATACCATCATTGAATGTTACCTGAACAACAGAATAACTGTTGTTACTTGTGCTTGTCATGGATTTATAGTTTGGAAGGGTTACAAAATCATCTTCAAGAATATCTGTAACATCACTTTCAACATCTTCAGCACTAGCTCCAGGATATAGAGTTATTATCTGCACTGTTGGCAGTGAGATATCACTCATAAATTCAAGTGATAATTCACTATATGCATAACCTGCAAATGCCATCAATGCAATCAAAAGCATTGATATTATTGTTGGGTGCTTTACAGAGAAGTGTGAGACTTTCACTAGTTGTCTCCTTTTATATCGACTTTCTGCTTATCAAAGACAGTGTTTTGACCATCTACGATAAAGTTGAAAGATGCATATTTTGCAGGAACTTCAAAATAGTCTTCATTCTCCATTGTGATATTTAATTGTTCTGGGCTGATGTAATTTGCAGTTGCATCTGATGGATCATAGTAATAAACGCTGCCATCAGTCTTACGAACTCTCTGTGGTAAGACAGGTACGTTCTCTGCTCTGTCGTACTCAATTGTTGCAAGAACATACATACCAGGACGGAAGTAACTCAGATCCCCCTGCAATTGACATTTCAGTGCAAATACCTTTGATTCTGGCTTGATGTAAGGATCAATAGACAGTACCTGTGCTGTTGTAGATGTACCATTGTTAGGTCTTGAGATAGTAACTCTCATGGTATCTTTGTTCGCATTGAAGATATCAAAGTATTTTTCAGGTACCTCAATGTTAACAATTTGATTTGATAGATCGGCAATAACTGCCATGGGATTTGGAGAAGATGCAATTGAGCCTTTTGCCTGTGGAGCTATAAGAACTGTTCCAGATACAGGTGCTTTTACTGTTGCATATCCAAGTTGTGTTTTAGCTTGCTCCAACTGAGCTCTAGATGCTTCCATCTTAGCTTTAACTTCGTCGTAATTTTGCTCACTTGTTGAGTTGTTCTCATAAAGTTTTTTTACTCTATCATATGTACTCTTGTAAGCATCATAAGCAGCTTGCGCTTGCAATTTCTGCTGTTCAAAGATTGTTGTATCAATCTGTGCTAGAACTTGATCCTTCTGAACATAATCACCAACACTCACAGAATATTCTTCAATGGTGCCAGCAACAAAAGGTATGACTGGAATCATATCTTTTGCTTCTATGTAAGTAGGGAGCTCTACCTTTTTTTCAATTGAACCAATTGTTGCTGATTGCACAACAACAATTGGAGCCGGTGTTTCATAGTCAACCACTACCTTATGAGAGATAGCGTAGCTAATGAAAGCAATAAGTAAACCAAGAATCAAGAACAAAGCTATGTATCTAATTACAATAGGTGCAAGTTTCTTCTTGATCTGGTCCTTTTTCTCTTCGTCAATTTTTTTAATCATGTTTCCATCCATATACAAAAACTATAAATGAAAACTAATTAATTTGAGCTCTATAGACTACCCTGTTTTTGACACATGCAGAGTGTTTGTCATAATTTATTTGATTTTTGCACAAAAAACCGCTTCTGTGGTAGACAAGATGTATTTTTTGTCACTCGCAATGGCCAAAACGTTACCTTTGTTGAAATCAACACTCTCTCCTTCAATGGACAGTGTGGTATCACAGCCAGTATTGAGAAGCAATTCCATGGAATCTGTGGTGACTTCAAATGTTCCATTTTCCATCACGACAAGAGAGAACTCTTCTGGTGGAGTATCGACAACAGTACGTTTGAAAGAATCCTCTTTCTTCTTGCACAAGTTGATCTTACCACTTCTGACAATCATGACTCTGATGAGCTCATCTACGTCCATCTTCTTATGAGTCAGACCTCCACGGAGGACATTATCTGATGCACTCATGAGCTCAATTCCATTACCCAAAACATAGGCATGAAGTATACGTGGTTCTAGATATAGAGCCTCACCTACCTGTAAATGAGCTACATTCAAAATCAGAGGACAGAAGAGTCCTGGATCTTTTGGGTACTCTTCATAAGCAGATATGATTATTTGTTCTTTTGATAAGAAATTTTCATCTTTTACTGAAGGCTCTTCAATATTGCTCATCAACTCTTTGATGAGTGCTGATAGATTTTTGGGATTCATTCTATAAAGATTTTCAAAAATAAAAGAGATCTTCTGATTATCACTCAGCTCTGCATTTCTCTCCACAGAACTGAAATATCTTTCATATCCTTCTGGAATGTACTTCTTCAGATTATCAACAATCTCATCATATTCAGCAAAACCACACATTGCTGTTATGGGAGTGAGTGCATAGATCACCTCAGCCTTTCTGTTATCATCTTTATAATTCCATAAATTCTTAGGATTGTTCTTTCTGAATTTCTCTTCATCTTTCCAGCCCTGTTTTGCAATCTCAACAGAAGGATGACATTGAATTGAAAGAGGTCTCTCTATTGCCAATACTTTAAAAAGCAATGGTAAATATGTACCATATTTATCGGTACTTTTCTTGCCTAAAAAAGAAGGATTCTCATCAAGAAAATCAGAAAATAACTTATCATCTTCAACTGTAGATGGAGCTCCACTGTGAGTTCCCATCCAAAGTTCAGCCTTTGGATTTCCGTCAGGTTCATGATTCAATAAACTAGGAATGAAGGTTCTGTTACCCCAATCATATTCCTGCACTTTAGCATTGATTCTAATATAATTCTTCATAAATATTATTTCTCCTCGTCATTTAAAAAGCTATCATAAAAAGCCAAAAAAAAATAGGATTAGCTTCAATGCCAATCCTACTTTTGAATAATTGCGTATTATTTATTTGCTCTTCTTGGCAATACTATCATTGCTACTACAAAACAGATCAATGATACAAGCCATGTTACCATGACATTCATGTGGAAGAGACCACCAATCAAGTAACCCATGAAAGAACATCCTGCAACTGTGAGTGCATATGGTAGCTGTGTGCTTACATGCTCTAGGTGAGGACAACCTGCACCTGTTGAGGATAAGATTGTTGTATCACTTATAGGAGATGCGTGATCACCAAATACAGCACCACCAAGTACTGCACTTATTGAGAACAAGCAGCTGTTGATCATGTGTGTTGGATCTACTGCCAATGCTTGACTCAATCCTACGATGATAGGCATAACAATTGGAATCATGATTGCAAAAGTACCCCATGAGGAGCCAATTGAGAATGCAATCAATGCAGATAGAGCAAAGACAAGCATTGGAACAACTGCTAGAGGGAATCCTCCATTGACCACCAATTCTGAAAGGTATGAAGATAATCCCAATCCACCATCTGCTGGTGAATATTTTATAATTCCACCGATTGTCCAAGCCATTGCTAGGATGATCAAGGCTGGAACCATGCTCTTTATACCTTCTACCAAAGAATCACTCGCTTCTTTTATTCCAAACAGTCCTCTCAGTACATAATATAGATATGTAACTGATAGAGTTATTATAATTGAATAGAAAAGAGCTGCTGATGCATCTGTCTCATTGAAAGCTTGTCCCAGTGAGATTGCACTCATTGATTGAGATAATGATGTGATTGTCTCACCATCAATTGAAGCCAACCATGTTGTCATAGGAAAAAGAATGACTGCAGAGATGATGAGCAGAATGATTGGGAATAACATATCGATAGGTTTTGCTTTTGCAGCTAACTTATCACCATCAAGTTCTACCTCACCTGGAGCTGGTCCAAATTCATCATTGTATAACTTTCCTGTTTCTTTTGCATATTCAACACTCTTCTTCATAGCACCAAAATCTGCACCTGTTATG
>JALNVT010000097.1 GCA_023231265.1 Sphaerochaetaceae bacterium | reverse complement strand
TGCTGCTCCTGTTGCTTCAGGCGCAGGTACAACTGTTAAAGCTCCAATGCCAGGTCTTGCTCTTCGTTTCAACGTAAAAGTTGGTGATTCTGTAGCAGAAGGCGATAGCCTAATGGTAATGGAAGCTATGAAGATGGAAAATGAGATTTTTGCTCCAGCTGCTGGAACAATTACTGAGATTTGTGTAGCTCAAGGTGATCAAGTTAATTCAGACGATGATTTAATCGTAATAGGCTAAGGGAGTATAAAGCGTATGATTGGTACAGCGTTTTCACAATTAGGACAGTCTACAGGAGTTTATGGCTTCTTAGGTATGGCTGGATCCGAATTTGGAGCCGGTAACTTTATAATGATCCTTGTTGGTATGTTATTGATTTACTTGGCTATAAAAAAGGGTTTTGAACCTTTATTATTACTACCAATTGGTTTTGGTTGTATATTATCAAATATCCCTCTAGCATTCATTGCAGGTACAGACCCTAATAATGGTGCTGCAGGTTTTATTAAATTATTATTCGATTCAGGTATTAGCACTGGATTGTTCCCAATAATTATATTCATGGGTGTTGGGGCTATGACAGACTTTGGTCCGTTAATTGCTAACCCTAAGACTTTAATTTTAGGTGCAGCTGCACAGTTTGGTATTTTCGTTGCTTTATTAGGCGCATTGGCATTGAACTTTGTTCCTGGTATTAACTTCGACTTACACTCTGCAGCATCTATTGGTATCATTGGTGGTGCCGATGGTCCTACAGCTATTTATGTTACAAGTAGACTTAAGCCAGAACTTTTGGGTTCTATTGCTGTAGCTGCTTACTCATACATGGCTTTGGTTCCAATTATTCAACCACCTATCATGAGAGCATTGACAACTAAAGAAGAAAGATTGATCAAGATGGAACAGTTAAAACCTGTATCAAAACTTGAGAAGATCTTATTCCCAATTGCAGTATTATTGGTATGTGCATTGTTACTTCCATCTGCAACTCCTCTTCTAGGTTCCCTTATGTTTGGTAACCTTGCAAAAGAAAGTGGTGTTGTTAACAGATTGAGTGACACAATGCAGAATTCATTGATGAACATTGTTACAATCTTCTTAGGATTGGCTGTTGGCTCAAAGATGGAATCATCACACTTCTTGAACTTAAATACTTTAGGTATTTTGTTATTAGGATTGGTTGCATTCTCAATCGGTACAGCTACAGGTATTCTAATTGCTAAGTTCATGAACAAGCTTTCAAAGCACCCAGTAAACCCATTAATTGGTTCTGCTGGTGTATCAGCTGTTCCTATGGCAGCTCGTGTATCAAGTAAAGTTGGACAGGAAGACAATCCTCAGAACTTCTTATTGATGCATGCTATGGGACCAAACGTAGCTGGTGTTTTGGGCTCTGCTGTAGCAGCTGGTGTTCTATTGGCTGTAGTTCCAACAATGGAAATTTTAGTTTAGTAGTTCAGTAAACACTTAAAAATAGTTCTCTCTCAATTAATTTTGGGGGAGAATTTTTTATTTCAGTTGTTAAATTAATATAAGTCAGTTATTATGAATTATTATGAGAATACCTTTAATAATAATAATTTTTATAATTTTGCTTCTTACATGGAGCATCACATTGGTTTTCTATCACGATAGGAATGTGGAACCAATTGACACTGATGAATCAAAATGCTTTGCACCAAGATGTCACAGCATAATACGAATTCATGAAGATGAAAAAGCAGACACTGCTATCTTGATGATACATGGATTTCCTTCCACTCCTCATGTATATGAATACAGCTCCAAGAAGATGTATGACAGTGGAATAGATACCTATGCTTATCTGATGCCAGGTTTTGGAACAAGTCCAGACGATTTTGTGAAAACTAACTTCACTCAGTGGTTTGATTTTGAGTGTCGTAGGTATGAAGAGCTCAAGAAAAAATATAAAAATGTATTTGTTTTGGGAACAAGTATGGGTGGTCTCATGACACTCAAGTTTGGTGAGAAATACAGTGGTACAGAAATGGAGCCAAATGCTATAATAACAATTTCAGCACCAATAGTATTCAACAGTATTAAAGATAGAATCATTTCAAATAAATATTGGGCTTTCACTCGTATCTTGAACATCTTTGTGAAGAGCATAGGTGCAAATACTGTAAATGGTATAGATAGTGAGGATGGAAATGAAGATTGGACTGGATATCATGGTTTGTTCTTCAATCAATCACTGAGTTTGATAAAAGCAGAGAAAATCGTAAGAAAAGAATTTAATAAGTTGACATGTCCATTACTTTCGATTCATGATACAGGAGATAAGACTGTTCCTTTTAAAAATTTTGGGATCATTGCTAAAGAAAATGGATCTAAAGATTATGAAGGAAGAGTTACAAGGATGAAGAACTACAGTCATTCACATCATGTGCTGTTGCTGTATAGATCAAGTAGGGTGAAACTTACTGAAGAAATTATAAAATATATGAAGGGGAAAATTAAAAATGCCTAAAAGACAAGATTATTTAAGCTGGGATGAATATTTCATGGGACTTGCTATGCTATCTTCAATGCGAAGCAAAGATCCAAGTACACAAGTTGGAGCTTGTATTGTCAATAAAGAAAAAAAAATTGTTGGTATTGGCTACAATGGTTTTCCTATTGGCTGTGAAGACGATGTATTCCCTTGGGAAAGAGAAGGTGAATGGGGTGAGACCAAATATCCTTATGTCTGCCATGCAGAGTTGAATGCAATCTTGAACAGCAACAGCATTGATTTGAAAGGAAGTTCCATCTATGTAGGATTGTTCCCTTGCAATGAATGTGCAAAAGCAATAATTCAATCAGGAATAAAAGAAGTTGTGTATCTTTCAGATAAATATGAAAAAGCCAGCAGCACCATTGCTTCAAAGAAAATGATGGTTGCTTCAGGAGTTGCAATTCGAAAGATTGAAGTAAATCATAAAAAATTGACAATCAATATGGCAGAAGAAGATGTGTAGATAAGAATTTGTTGATCAAACTTTAATGTGCTATTCTTTAATTGTAAGTTGAATGATTGATTGTGATTGTTTTTAAATATTCAATATCACTCCATGTTCTAGGTTTGCTCCACTTATTTTGTGCTGCATATATTTCAATGGTAAGGTATCCATCTTACTTAAGGAGGCAAAGTTTGGTCAGCAAAAAACATTTAAAATTATTTACACTGTTAGTTATGTTGCTATTTTTCAGTATCTCATGTTCAACTCTTGATGAAGCAGACAAAATTCAGGATGTCAAAGTCGAAGCTGAAGTTTCATCAGATTGTGCTGATAACTTCGTAATTGAAGGTCTGAAAGCTCCTTATTTGATACATCGCTATACCGATGCAAATATCATTGCAGAGGTTGTTCAATCTGAAGATAGAATGTATCTGAACATAAAGAACAGGACAAAGTATCCCATTCTACTTCATGTTGGTAAGGCTCAAGCCAATACAATATATGATGAAATGTCTCAGTTGATCACTTATGATCAGAGCATGCAGAATAAAAGTCATTTTGAGATACCTTCCATAAAGGTGGAAGGAAATGAGTGCTTTCAGGAGCAATATGTTGCCATAAACAGCATAACTTTTGATGCATTTGTTACAAACCATTACATCATAACCAATTGGGCTTATGATGATCACTGCAAGTTCACAATGCCATATTCTGTTATAAATGGGGAAAAGGTCATCTCTGGTGATATCAATATATCTAAATAAAAATATTAAGAGGGAGGGGTACCATATCATATGTACCTCTCTTTTTTAATGCAGAGATACAATAAATCAATCTGAAGCAATGCTGTTCATATCTGTGTAAAACTAACTAAGTATCCAATTGAATCTAAATCAGATGCCGTTTTGAGCTTTTGATAGGAAATTAAATATAAAAAAATAGAGCACATGAATCTAACTTCATGCGCTCTGAGCATTTGAGAGTATAAAACTAATTGTAGAGTTCTGTACAACCTGCAAGGCACTGTGCTTCAGTTTCAAAAGCAGCGAGTCCTTCAGATGGGAATTCCTCTCTTAGTTTTATAACTATCTTGGTGAGTTTCATCACATCTTCATCGTTAGCGTAGAAAATGTAGAGTTTGTTGGTTTGTGGCCAGACATCATTACCAAGTTTTGGATTGGAGAACCCTTTCCCCATTGCTGGGGAGATGGATGTGAAATGATTCACATCATTTGCTTCCAATCTATCAAGGAATTCTTCATCTAAAGCTCTAGATATCATTATTTCGATTCTTTTCATTATTTATCTTCTCCCAAGTCTTCATTAATATCGACCATAGCTAGTTTCTTGTTCTCTATAGCTTTTTTGATCTTGTGCTTTTCATTTCCTTTGTTGAATATATAGTAAATGATAGGCATCATTGTCAGCGTCATCAAAGTACCAAATGAAAGACCACCGAATATAACCTGACCAATAGGTTGGATCAATTGTGAACCTTCTCCTGGGAAGAATGCCAATGGAACCAAAGCTAGAACTGTTGTCAATGTTGTCATCATGATAGGTCTCAGACGAGTACGAGCTGCTTCCACACATGCTTCTTCAAGAGTGTAATCTCTTTTTCTGAGCAAGTTTGTATAGTCAACTAGAACAATACCATTGTTTACAATGATACCGACCAAAACCAGTATTCCGACGAGTGTCATCAATGAGATAACAGAATTTGTCAGAACGATGGATGCAACAACACCAATCAGAGCCATTGGAAGTGTGAAAATAACAATGAAAGGATCCTTAAATGATTCAAACTGAGAGGACATAACTGCGAATACTAAAATAGCAGCCATCAAGATGATCTTTGCAAATACCTCGATACCTTCCTTCATTGAATCCCATGTACCACCAACACTGTAAGTCAAGTTTTCATCTGTCTGAATGTTGCTGTTTGCAAGCAAGTTTTCAACAGCTGAATTCAACTGGTTGATTGATAGGTTACCTGCGTTGCTGGCTGTTATGTGAGCAACACGTCCTTGATTCTCTCTGCTTATTGTAATTGGAGAGGTTGTCTCTTCAATATGTGCAATTGCTGATAGAGGAATCTTCTGACCCAATTGGTTTGTAACAGTTATCTGATCAAGATTGAACTTGTGGTATTGATCTGCATCACTCAAGGATAAGATCATATCAATTGAATCACCTTTTTCAGTGTATGTACCAACTGTAATTCCACTTAAGTCAGCCTTCAATTCAGAAGCTAGGCTCATAGAATTGATGTAATTCTTGTTCATGGCAGCTTTATCATATATCAAAGACAGCTGAGGCATACCCTCACTTATTGTGTTCGATACATTGTTTACCAAATCAGTTCCATCTGATTCAAGTAAGTCAACAATTTGAGTTGATACCAAAGTCAATCTTTCAAAGTCATCACTCTTAACTGTGATATCTATATCATAACCATTGAATCCTGTCATTCCTGATGAGGATGCACCTGCCACCAAACTGAAGTCAGTGTAGTTGCTATCCATAGAGTCAATTATCTTGGTGACTTCTTTGTCAGTCATATCACCTGGAACTCTATCTTCAGCATTCTTCAATGTTATCGAGATTGATGAAGTGGATTCTCCACCACCTGTGAATGTTGAATAAACAGATCCACCATCAGCTGTTGTTGCAAGTTTTGTATATCCCTGTATCTGATTCTTTAAATCCTCTTCAAAGGCAGTTGTTTTTGCGTCAATTACATCAAGGTCAGTTCCGTGTGGGAATGAAAGTGTTGCTGTCACGCTTGTTTGATCTGTCTCTGGAATGAAAGTGAAACCTAATGAAGGAACTTTAGCAATTGATGCAATGAATAGAGCTAGAATCAAAGCAATGAATAAAAGCTTGTGATGCAGACACCATCTGATGAACTTTGAATAACCTTCTTCAAAAGCTTTGAAGAATTTCTCTACAGCACCATTTAGGCCTCTACGTTCCTCACCAGCTCTTTTTACATGTCCTTTGAAGAAGGATGCGGAAAGAGTGGGTACCAAAACAAGTGCAACTACAAGTGAGATTGCAAGAGACACAATAACAGTGAAAGCTAAATCTTCAAAGATTGTGATTGTTCCATCCAAGCTGTCTCTGAATAGCAGCAGTGGTACGAATACTGAGATAGTTGTCAAAGTTGAACTGGTGATTGCAGATTTCATTTCATTTGCACCAAGAGATGCAGCGATATGAGGTTTTGCACCTTTCTCTCTGTAACTGAATATATTTTCCAATATAACAATTGAGTTATCAACCAACATACCTACACCAAGTGTGAGACCTGCCAAACTCATCATATTGATTGTGTGGTCGGTGAAACGCATTATAAGCAATGTAACTATCAAAGAGATAGGTATTGTCAATGATATGGTGAATGTTGATGATAAACTTCTTAGGAATATCAAGATAACAATGATAGCCAAAATAGCACCAGTTATAGCAGAAGAAGTAACATTTGATATGGATGATGCTATTGAATCAGTTGTATTGAATGCAACTCCCAATTCCACTCCATCCGGTAAGGTCTTGTTCAAGCTATCGAGTTTGTCAGTAATTGATCTTGCAATTTGAAGTGAGTTTGTACCAGATTGTTTTTGAAGAGCCATGATTATTCCAGGTTCTCCATTTACATAGGCATAGGATGTTGCATCTTTATAGCTCTCTTCAACTGTTGCTACATCACCTAAAGTTACTGTAGATATTGTACCAGTCTGTGAATCAGTCTTTGTTGAGATGATTGTATCTTTGATCTCTTGTAGAGACTGGAAATTACCCTCACTGCTGATTGTATAATTCATATCATGATCTGTTATGATTCCTGCATCAGATTTCCAGTTTTGACTTGCAATTACCTGAGACATCTGAGTCAGAGATAGACCAAGTGTATCCAATGTATTCTTGTCAATTTCAATCTTTACAATTTTCTCACGACCACCACTTGTTGTGATGCTAGCTACACCATCTAGTTGTTCAAGTGCTGGAGATGCAATATCTGTAGCAATTGTTAGAAGCTCATCAGGAGTTTTGTTACCTGTCAAAGACACACCCATTACAGGCATCAATGAAGCATCTAACTGGATGATCATTGGAGATGTTGCATCAGTTGGTAGATAATCTTCAACTAAAGATAGCCTATCACGAATCATATTTGTCGCCTGATCTAAATCCGTCGATTGCGAGAATTGAAGAGTTATGGTTGATGAGCCTGAACTTGATTGTGAGGTTATATCAGTAAGGCCGGTTATACCTGAAAAGGTACCTTCCATTGTTTTTGTCAATCTTGATTCTACTTCTTCAGGACTTGCGTTAGGATATTGAGTTATAACCATAACGTAAGGAAGAGATATATCTGGAAGCAAATCAATTGGAATCTCATTCAATGTGTAGACTCCAAGTGCAACCAATATAATAGTGAAAATCAAAATCGTTTTTGGTTTTTTGATTGATGTATCACTTATGCTCATTAAAATGCTCCTTTATTTTGGACGCTTACATAGGAACCTTCACCTAATAATGATGATTTGGTATTTACAATGACATCGCCATCTGACAGACCTTCAAGTACTTGAATATCGTCATAAGTTTCCAAGCCTTTGGTTATGGCTGTCTTTCTAAGCCTATCGTTGTTGATTACATAAACATAGAAGCTATTTTCTTTAACAAATACTGAAGTAGAAGGTATGATGACTGCATCATCAATTGTTTTTGTGATGATCTTGTTTTTAGCATACATTCCAGGAATTACCAGATGTTCTGGGTCCTCAAAGCTTATTTTTACTCCAAGAGATCTTGTCTGAGTATTTACTGTAGGATCTAAATCAGCCACTGTTCCTTTGAAAATTTTATCAGGATATGCATCAAATGTTATCTGAACTTCCTGTCCGATTTTTACATCAGCAATATATTTTTCAATTATGTTGGCCTTAATTGATGATTCACTTAGATCTTCAATATATGCCAATGGAGCACTAGGAGATGCCATTGAACCTTCTTTAGAAGATACAGATACAACAGTTCCTGAGATAGGAGCCTTAACATCTTTCATCTTGTAATTCATACCAGGACGGGATGGATCAATCTGTCCAATGACTTCGTCTTTTACAACAGTATCACCAACTTCAAGAGAGAAGTTCTTAAGAGTACCTGTTGCCTCACCAATAATTGCAACAGGATTTCCTGTTACCACAACTGTACCTGCAACTTCAATGCTTGCATTGATTGAGCCAATTTCTGCTCTTGTACCATTCACACTGATAGGTTTTGAAACTACTTCTGTTGCTACTGTTTCTTCACTAGCATCGCCTGATAATTTATCAGTCATTCCACTACATGATGTAAGAGTCAATACAGAGATACCTGTTATCAATATTGCCTTTGCAATTTGTTTTTTGTAATTTTTAATCATTTATAATTTTCCCCAAAGTTATCTTGTGCATTGATCTTCTAAATCAAGAAGTGCACTTACGTATGAATATTGTGACTGCAACAATGTCAATTGTGCATTGCTTACACTTAGTTGAGCAGATTGTAGGTCAGAGAAGGTGGTATCACCATTCTCATAAGAAAGAGATGTCATTTCAAAAGACTGCTGTGATAGATCTATGCTGTCCTTGCTCAAATCTATCTGTCTCTTTGCTTCTTTGATTGCTTCAATATTTGAATTGTACTGCAAAACAATATTGTCTCTTATGCTTGTGTTGCCAAGTTCCAACTGCTCATAAGAAACATCAAGCTGCTTGAGTGATTT
>JALNVT010000096.1 GCA_023231265.1 Sphaerochaetaceae bacterium | reverse complement strand
TAGTTTTCTCTGATTCTTAATCTTGTTTTGAATGTGCTTCAATATCATGAAGTTGCAGCATATTATAGCTGAACTGCTGTTTGATGATAGAAATTTATTTATGATTCTTTGGAACTCTTTCTCTTCATCAATATTATCACTGATGAGCCATTTTATGTTCTCATCTTTGATTTGAATGTTGTGGTTTTTTAGAGAGTGAATGAAACCTCTGTACTTCTCAGTTCCCTGATAGTTATCGCAGTAAAAGATCCCTGCAATGTCCTTGTGTCCTTCTTCAACTATCTGATGTACAAGTAAATCAGCACATCCTCTGTCGTCAATAATTATCTTAGGAAAATTGGTTTCAGGGTAGTAGTTGTTGTAGAAGATACATCTTATATCTTTCTGTTCAATCTTGTGATAGATATCGAGGTTGGGGTTCATGAGGCTGGCTTTAACGCCATCAATAATTATACCATCAAAGCCTTTTGAACAGGCGAGAAGGCACTCTCGCTCCTGTGAGAACTTGTTATCAGTATAGAAGATACGCAGTTCTATGTTCTTGTTCTCTATTTCAGATTTCAGGCCTTTTATGAATAGATCATTTGCAAATTTATCCTGACCTTGAATTATGGTTGCAATGCGATATTTGCAGTTGCTATCAATGATCTGACTTTCAATTTCATTTGTCTTGAAATAGGTCCCCGAGCCTTTGATTGAGTACAATATTCCCTCATCTTTGAGTTGGTTTATTGCAGTTCTAACAGTCTCTCGGCTGACCTTATATCGTGTGCATAGATAATTTTCAGAGGGAACTTTTTTTATTGAATTGTATTTATTCTGCTCTATGAAAACCAATAAATACTCATATATCAAATCTTTTTTCAATTTTTTATTCATCAGTTCCCTCTAAATTATTTATTGTATTGTTGCATCAATGTTTTCAGATTCTTTGATCCATTTTATAAGTCTGGCTCTCAAATCTTCTTTTATTGATGAATAAGATTCATCATCTATTATGTTGTTGAGCTGGAATGGATCGCTCTCCATATCATATAGATAATCATCAAAATATTCATTGGTGC
This sequence comes from Sphaerochaetaceae bacterium, assembly GCA_023231265.1. Classification (GTDB taxonomy): domain Bacteria; phylum Spirochaetota; class Spirochaetia; order Sphaerochaetales; family Sphaerochaetaceae; genus Pleomorphochaeta. The sequence continues at coordinate 7,689 of JALNVT010000096.1, read as the reverse complement.
TAGCTCTCTCTCCACCATTGATGTGAGGAGCATAAACGCTGTACAGATATCTGTTGGTTCTGATACATCTTCCAAGTCTGCTTTCTGAAATTTGAGCATAGATCTCATCTGGCTCATTATCATGGAGATGAAGTACCTCGTCAAGGAGATTCTCTCCAATCATCTCATCGCCAACATCAATATCTGCGATAGAAAGAATTGTCTTAGCAAGAGATCCTGTGCTAACAAGACGCTTGACAACTCCTCCATTGTTGAATTTACCGCCTGCAATAATTAGAGGTACCTTCAAAGCAGAATCATGACATGTTCTCTTGTAATCATCATAGCCATTGAGATGGGCATCTTTATTTCGAGTGTTAAAATGGGAGCCATGATCTGATACATATATGATCACTGTGTTGTCATAGATTCCTTTGGCTTTAAGCTCTTCAATAACTCTACCAAGATTGTTATCAAGAGAGTTGCACTGTCCAAGATATTGAGGGTATTCCTCTCGTCCATCTCCACCCAATACCTCAAGGTCTTTTGGCAATACAAAGTTCTTGTATTTCTCCTCGCTTCCTTTTGGTCCTTGGTAGTGGTGTGCATCATTTTGGTGATGTGGTTCAATATGGGATAAGAAGAGCATGAAAGGTTTCTTCTGTTCATCTTTTTCTATGAAATCAAGAGCATAATCTGTTATGCAATCACATCTGTAACCATCAAATTCACATTTGTTGTTGTTCTCATCAAAGACAAAACCACCATATCCATCAGATGTAAATTCAAGAACATCACTGCCTCTCCAGTATCCTGTGTAGCCACCACGTAGCTCTCTAGGTACTGCTATCTTCTGAAAATCTTGATAAGGTTTTTCCTCTAGATTACCTGTTGAAGCCAAATGCCATTTACCTACATAAGCTGTGTTGTAACCACCTGATTCAAGATAATGAGCAATTGTCTTTGAATCAGGAGGAAGAGCAATTGAATTTCTGAAACAACCAGTATCAGTTGCATACTTACCTGTCTGGAATATAGCTCTGCATGGTCCACATACAGGTTGTGGAGAGAACGCATTTTCAAATAATGTTCCTTCCGCAGCTAGTTTATCTAGATTTGGGCTTATATCTAATGGTTGGCCATAACAGCCAATTGTATCAGCTCTCTGCTGATCTGAAAAATAAACTACAATATTTGGTTTACTCATTGTTCTCACCTTTTTTTCTACTATTTTTTACCTGACTGTTAATGATCAAAACTAATGTTATGATTATCAATGATAAGAAAGCTATGCAGATAGGACTTGAAACAAATATGTCCCATTTACCATCACTTAGAACCAAAGATCTTCTGAAATTTTCTTCTGTTAATGTTCCAAGAACCAATCCAAGCAATACTGGGATTGTTGAGAATCCAAACTTACTCATTATATATGCAATTACTGCAAATACGAGAGTTACCTTTATATCAAATAAAGATGAATTCACACTGAAAGCGCCGGCAAAACAGAACATAACAATAATTGGAGTCAGCAGATATACTGGTACTGAAATTACTTTAGCAAACCATTTTGTTAGAATCTTTCCCTGCAGGAACATGAAAATATTGACAAATATAAGACCAATCATGATTGCATACATGATGGGACCATGTTCTACAAATAGATTTGGGCCAGGAGTCAGACCATTGATCATAAGAGCACCAAGCATAATTGCAACAGAACCATCACCTGGAATACCCATTGTCAACAATGGAATGAGTGTGGCACCTGTTACAGCATTGTTTGCTGTCTCACATGCGCTGATACCTTCAAGAGATCCTTTACCAAACATCTCAGGATGTTTGCTCATGGACCTTGCTCTATCGTAACTGAAGAAACTTGCCATTGAAGCACCAGTTCCAGGAATGATTCCGATGATAACACCGATGATAGCTGAAAGTATCATTGGTCTTCTTACTGATTTCTTCTCTTCTTGTGTAAACTTTGCATTCTCTTTATTGAGATCTTCTGTGTTCACCTTTGTATCAACAACTACCTTCTCACTCTTTGCAAGTACCTCAGATAGGGCAAACAGACCTATAAGAGAGATAACCAAAGCAATACCTGAGTATAGATTTATATTGTTGAATATAAATCTTGTACCGCCGGACATAGCATCAATACCGATTGTTGAGATAAACAATCCAAATGCTCCTGCAATGATACCTTTTATGAGGTTGTTACCAGAAACACCTGCTATGATGGTGAGGCCAAATGCACATACCAAGAAGTATTCAGGAGTTCCCATCATCTGTGCAAACTTTGCAACCTGTGGAGCAAAGAACAGAAGAACAATTGCAGAGAATATTCCACCAAATGTTGAAGCAATCAAAGCCATCTTGAGAGCCTTCATGCTCTTACCTTGCTTTGTCAAAGGATAACCATCAAGCATTGTAGCAGCAGCGTGTGGAGTTCCTGGAGTTTTGATTAAAATTGCAGAAATTGATCCACCGTAGGAGCCGGCACAGTATATTCCAAGAAGGAACATGAATGATTCAACAGCACCAAGGGTATATGTGAATGGTAGAAATAAAACTATACATAAAATAACGGTCAATCCTGGAATGGCTCCAAAGATAACACCTAAAAACAATCCTAAATTCATATAGAGGAAGTTCGGTACATTGAAAAGTAATGCACTTCCTTGTAAAAATAAATCCATTTTAATAACTCCCTATGGTAAACGTACTTTGAGTAAATATTGGAAAAGAAATCCAATCATTATTGCAGCTGAACAGATGATTATATAGCTTGATAGTTTTCTGCATCTGAAGTAGAAGAGCATCAATATTCCAAATACAATGGAACTGAAAATGAAGCCAATATAATGGAGAAGAAGTAGAAATACCACCATCATAGCCAATATGATGAGAGCTCTCACTTCAACAAGGAGGGTTATCTCTTTTCTTTCTATTTCCTTCTTTCTGATAAGAGAGATTATATCTTTCAACAGAAGAACAGAAGAAAATAATAGTACAATCTGAAGCATGAGAACTGGGAAAGTTCTAGCTGTAATTTGTGACGTTGTGTTAACACGAATCTGGCTTGGGACAAGCTTGAGGCAAACTAGGGCAATAACGATAAATAGAATTGAACCTACAATATTTATAGGTACATTCATCTTATGTTTCTCTAATTTAGCTCCTGTATTATCAATAAATAAATCTATTGAATCTAAAAAGTTTTTCATTAAGTCCTCTTTCTGAAGAACAAAGATGGCGTCTTATTTAGAACACCATCTTTGTTACGGAGTAATATTATTTGTTGTTCTGAACAATCTGAATAACATGTTCGATATGGTTATTCATATCTTCTGCAGTCCAATCTGATGATTCAACCATCAACTGTGAGAATAATTTCTGCATGTCTTCTTTCTGCATGATCTCTAAGTAAGCAGATCGAATCTTAGCAACAACTTCAGGAGAAGTTCCTTTTCTTGCTAGTAAGAAACAAGTGTTAGGGAAGTAAGAGTCTATGCCATATTCACCTGCAGGTTTTACATCTTTGAATACATCATTGTTAACAGGTTTGTCACTGAATACAGTTACAGGAGTCAATGTACCAGCTTCTACAGCACCCTTAGCTTGTGATTGGTGTGATAGAGCGAATTCTGTTTCACCTTTAGCAACAGCTGCTAAAGCAAGGTTTGCACCATTGTAGCTAACTAGAGTCAAATCAATTCCTAATTCTTTGAATAGAGCTTTTGCAATGAAAGCTTCTGAACCAGCAATACCATTAACAGCTACAACACATGTGTGGTTTGCACCATATGCTTTTAAATCATCTAAATTGTTGATGTTCAATCCTGCATTTGCAGTCATAACGAATGTTGCTGAATACATGTTCATTACAGGAACATAGTCATCATATTTGAACATAATTGCTTCGCTACCATCTACATTAGGAGCGATTGAGAATGCACCCTCACCACCGAAGATCAAGTTGTATGAATTTGCTTCATTCTTTAAGAAGTTTGTTAAAGCTACGTTACCACCAGCTCCCAATTCATTTGTAGCCAATACAGGTTGACCCAATAATTCCTGACCATAAACTGCAGCTTTTCTGTTAACTAAGTCTGCAACTCCACCTACTGCCCATGGACAGATAACTGTAACAGGCTCTTCTGGCCATGCATCTACTGGTGATTGTGTTGATTCCTTAGTACCGTTTGCGAATAGTGCTGAGCTCATAATTATGCTCATCATCAAAATAGAAAATAATTTTTTCATTTCCTTTTCTCCTCTTTTTATTTATAACTTAAGGTTAAGCCGGGTTTTCTGATATCACAATACAAAAAAAACGACTTTATAATCAAAGTTGTATGATATTATAGGTATTCTTAGAAGTTGTATTGTTAAAAAAAATGAATATGTCTACTTTGTTGATTGAAAATTTAGATAAATTTTTACCTATTTAAAAAAGAAAAGTTATTGAAATGAGGATTATTCTTACTATAATTGTCATATATATCGATATATTTGACACATTTATATGTATACAGAAAAAAGGATGAAATGCTTAAAAATTGATAATTTTGACAAAAAGAAAAGCATGAATCAAAGATATCTATTTTAAATAGAATTTTTTAATTCATGCTTTATTATCTTGTTATTTGAAACTACTTAAATTTTTTTTAAGTGGTCTCCATCTTTTGAAAGTTGTATATACCTATGCCTGTTTTTCAAACATCTGTGCAACATCCTCAAGATATTTTCTTATTGGAAGATGCTGTGGACAGATCTTCTCACACTTACCACATTTAATGCAGTCTGAAGCTTTTCCAAGATTCTTTGAAGCAGTGGTGTAGCTGCTGTAATAGAAATTGCAGTTGTTGTCATTGAACTGTACCTTCTGATTGTAGCATGTGAATAGATCAGGAATTGATATATTTTTAGGACATCCTTCAACACAATAACGACAGGATGTGCAATCGATAGTCTCCTGTTCAGATAGAATCTTCTGAACCTTATCAATTGCAATTCTTTCTTTTTCAGTTATTGGTTGGAAGTCTTTCATGAAGCCAACATTCTCTTTCAATTGATCAATTGTACTCATTCCACTGAGAACCATAACAACTGATGGGAAAGATGCTGTAAAGCGTATTGCATAGTTTGCATATGATTTGCCTTCCTCATCAAAGATATCTTTTGCAGACTGTGGAAGGTTTATCAAAGAACCACCTCTGCATGGTTCCATAACAATTATTGGTTTGTTGTGTTTCTCACAGACATCATATACAGCTTTGCTCTGAACGGTTGGATTGTAATAGTCACTGTAGTTGAATTGAATCTGAACGATCTCTATCTCTGGATGTTCTGTAAGAATCTTATCTAAGAATTCTGCAGTATCATGGAAAGAGATACCCATATGTTTGATTCTTCCTTCTTTCTTAAGATTCTTAACAACTTCAAAAGCATTGCAGCTCTCAAACTTGTCATAGTTGTTCTTTGTTATAGAATGAAGAAGATAGTAATCAAAATATTCAACACCAGTGAGCTTGAGCTGCTCTTCGAAGAATGGGACTATATCAGATTCCTTCTCAAAGTAAGGAGCTGTTAATTTGTCTGTTAGACTGTAGCTCTCTCGTGGGTAGCGGTCAGTAAGACACTTCTTTATTTCAGTTTCACTCTTACCGGAGATATAGCCATGAGCAGTGTCAAAATAAGTAAAACCTTCCTTCATGAAGATATCAACCATCTTGATGAACTGTTCTCTATCTACTTCCTCTCCAATCATTGGTAATCTCATGCAACCAAATCCAAAGTTTTTTTCCATTGTGAACTCCTAAATTCAATGATATAGATGTGCTTCTGCATCTGCACTCCATATACATCGATATGATCAAATCAATCATATCTTTATTTTCAAACAAATGCTGATTACAAAAAGATGGTGAATATCAGAATAACCTTTATTCACCCCCTTTTCGTTATTTATAATATGCAATTGCTCAAAGTTGAATCAACTGCATGAATGAGGTGAGTGAGACACTTCAGTGCCTCATTCACCATCCAATTGTGTATTAGAAACACATCTCCAAGATCTTCTCGATATCTTTTTGATTTAGATCTTTGAAGCCATGTATGATATCATTGCCACATGCTTTCTGTGCCATTGTAGGGATGTCTTCCTTCTTAACTCCAACTTCAGATAGAGTGCTTGTCAGACCAAGTGTGTTGTACAAGAAATCTGCAGTCATCTCGATGCTCTTCTTAGCAACTGTCATTGCTTTCAATGAAGGATCAATTCCAAATACATTTGTTCCATACTGGTAGTATTTAGAAACTGTTGTTTCATCAAGACAGTATTCCAACCAACGTGGTGCTATAATAGCAAGACCAAGACCATGAGTGATATCATAGATAGCAGAGATCTCATGTTCAATTGGATGGCAGCTCCAAGGTAACTGCTTTCCACCATTTACAAAACCATTGATAGCCCATGAGCTTGCCCACATCAAGTTGGCACGAGCTTCATAGTTATCAGGTTCTCTCATTGCAACAGGAGCATATTTCATGACTGTCTTCATCAGACCTTCCATAACTGTATCCAACATGAATAAATCTTGATTCATATTGAAATAAACTTCCATGATGTGGTTGAGAATATCTGCAGAACCACATGCTGTTTGATACTTGCTTACAGAATATGTGATTGTTGGGTCTAAGAAAGATACTTTAGGAAGCAGTGCTCGAGCTGCTATTCCAATCTTATCTTGAGTTTCAGGATTGCTTACAACACCATTTCTATTCATTTCTGAACCAGTAGCTGCTAAAGTGAGTACTGTTATGAGTGGCAATGCCTTTTCAATTGGAGTTCTTTTGCTGAAGAAATCCCAAGGATCAAAATCAACACATGAACCAGCTGCTATAGCTTTAGTTGCATCAATGGTGGATCCACCACCTACAGCCAACAGTACATCGATTTTTTCTTCCTTACATAACTTTACACCAGTACGAACTGATTCAATACGAGGATTTGGGTCGATACCTGACAATTCAAATAGTTCCATTCCAGCTTTTTCTACTTCAGCTACGATTTCATCATATAGACCGCTTCTTTTTATTGAGCCACCACCATATGTTAACAAAACACGCTTGCCGTATTTCTTTAACTCTGTGCTTAAATTACCAAGTTGATTCTCTCCGAAATAAACCTTAACAGGAATATCATATACAAAATTGTTCATTTTACGTCCTTCTTAGCTTCACGCTAAATATATTATTTAATTATTTTTACTCTAAAAGTCTGCTTGCATTGACCTCATATAATGAGCCAACTGCAAACATCAATCCTCATCCCAAGTCAGCTTGCCTGTTTTAACAGCAACTTCATATCGGGATATCTTGTAGTTGAGTCTATTGAGTGTCTCATCTATATTCTTTTTCTGTTCCAACAGAATCTTCTGTTGAGACAGCAGAAGATTCAAACGCTCAACAATTGTAGAATCTCCCATCTGGAAAAGTCTTAAATATTCAACCATGACCTTAACAGGAAGTCCTGCATTTCTCATGCACAGAACAAGTTCAACCCATTCTAAATCTTCATCTCTGTAATCTCGAATTCCGCTTGAAGTCCTGGTAACAGGAGGTATCATTCCGATCTTCTCATAATACCGCAATGTGTGCTCTGAAATACCATATCTCTCACTTGTCTTTTTAATTGTCAAT
>JALNVT010000095.1 GCA_023231265.1 Sphaerochaetaceae bacterium | reverse complement strand
TGTCGCGCTTAATGCCTTAACCGTTAATGCTCCAAGTGCTGCCGATCCAATAGCCAATCCTTTTGCCATTGTTTTTCCAGCGGCGGTCGCGAAGGCTCCAATTTTGTTAAACGCCGCTTGCGAACTGCCTTGAGTGACATTTACTTTTTTGTCAAATTCTTTTAAGGTCTTGACTGAACTGGAACTGTCGACCATGATTGTCCCGAACAGCTTGAAAAGTTCCATATATCCTCCTTTCCCCTTAATTAAAAACATCTTTACGATGTGCTTTAATTTTGGTTATTAAATTTCTTTTTTATTTCTTCGATTTCGTCCATGATTTCTTCTTTGCTTCTTGTATCGTAGTGCTTTTCGCTTGGCATTGCTTTTTCTGCAAACTCGTCAAAAGACATATAGTTTTCCTTAGTCATATGTGGATACGCTGATGTGTACAATGCAAACAGCTTATCTTTTTCTCGTTCTATATTTGCTTTATTGATCAATTTAATTGCTCTATGGAATGGCATTTTTAAAATATAACCCATATCCCCATATTTTGACAGTAGCAGATCATCTACCTCTATCCGGTCTATTGATCTGCTTGTTCTAAAAAACTTTTAAAATCTGGTGTATTCAGCAGTTCTGCGAAAAACTCTTTTATACCTTTAATCCCTAGTTTTTTAACTGCTTCTGGTTTCATTCCTGTCATATTCCCAATAAACTTGTTAACTAAGTTTTTTACTTTCCATAAACTTCTTGTTGCACTGTAAGTTACGTCGATTGCGATAGCTAAAAACGCTTCTTTCCCTATTGATTTCAAATCTTCAACACTTTCCAACTTGTCTGTCTTTACTTTTTCAGATAACTTTTCTGTTTTAATTGGAATGTTTGCTTTGTCGATTATTTCAGACAGTAAGTAAACGTCCTCTAAGTCAAATTCTTTTATAATCATGCTCATGTTATTTGCTCCTTATTATTTATACTGTTGCGAATTCTGTAGTCCAAGGGGCTGTATCCATTGCTTCTGGGTCGTAACAAGCCGTGAATGCCAAAGCCGGAACGACTTCACCCTTATCCTCTAGTTTCCAGCTTAAACTATCCATGTTTAAAGCATCTTTGACAGTTATTGTCACCGCTTTCCCGGCAAGTGTTTTTCCTACCCAAACGACGTCATTATAATCGCCCTCTACTATCTCGAGGGTCCCTGTCATCGTATTGACTCCTTCTCCTTCTGTGATACTCAATGCTGGGTAATATTTCTGCATATCATCAGCCGTGAATGTTTCTAGTGCATTCACTGTTAGTTTTGCAATTTCCGAGTCAAGGGTTACCCTCCCTTTAACCGGTCCCATGTCTCCGTCTGCTTCAATATTTCGGAATTCACGGTCAACTACAAATTCAGACCCTCCACGTGTTAATCCAATTGGTGTTCCAGCAACACTAACAACACCGTGCCCTAATAATATTTTTTCTCCTGCCATTATTTTCTCCTTTTATTCTTTTTAAAAATTGTTTTATTTCTTCAATTAGTCTTTTTTCAAACTTTTTAAATTTTGATCGTTCTTTTTCCAAAACAAAAACATTTTCCAAACACGTTCATTTGCATCCACGATGTTGCAAATCTTTCTCCGTTTTCTAGTCTGTATTTTGTCAGATGATGTTTCATTTTATCTTCTCCGTCCTTTACTTTTTAATAAACAAATACTCTTCTATGAAAATTGGAACACCATTCATCTTTAAATCGTCATCATATTTTGTACATACATATTCAATTTTGTTCTTTACATTGTCATTGACAATGATCTCTTTTGTGCCATCTGGCATTCTGAGTCCTAATACAATTTTGCTGTTTTCTTCTTTTTTAGAATTTTCAATAAACTTCTCTAATCTCGTCATTTTAGTCCCTCTATTTTTCGAAATATCCGCGTACTACATATCTTAAATTCACTAATTGCGCATCTATTAGATCTTCTGACCCTACAGTCTGGCGTTGTTCTAATCCAAATCTCAAAGACATTTCGTCGTCACTAATAACGTTTTGCTCAAGAGCATCGTCTATCTCATCCGCTAGTGTTTCAATTGATCTTATGCTCGTGTTTACATCCTCAAAAACATTGATGTTTAGATACATGTCAAAACTTGGATAAGTATTTACTACGGTATCTACTTTAAACACTATGTATGGGAAAACTGGAGACTGTGGAGCTCTATTTCTATATACTCGTGTATGCTTCGTTTTTAAAAAATCATAGATTGCGTCATTTACCTTATTTGTATCCATTTTATTCCTTGTTGATCTCTTCAATCGCTTCTTTTACAAGCCTTTGAATCGTTGATGCATTCTTAACGCATATTGGTTTGATTGGGTCATTTTCTCTTCCGTACACAAATGTGGCGTAGAAAAGCTTAAAGCCTATCTGCAGGTCTTTTTCCCTCTTTCGTGCCCAATAACTCAAGCTTTTTGCTTTTCTCAGCCGTCCTGTTCGTTTTTTGATGGTTGGCTTTATTTCTTTTACAAGGTTTCTTCCAATAATATTCAAGACTTTCTGCGGTTTTTCTTGAATTTTTTCAATCACTTTGTCGATATTATTTTCCATCGTGAACGGTTTTCTTGCCATTACATTGCACCTTCCCCTACTGTTGACGTTGCCACTAATTCTATTTTATCTTTCTTTTTTTCATCCTCATACGTCCGAATAATTGTATATATTTTGCCGTTATACTTTATTACCTCGTCATTATTGAATTCAAATACATATATTTCAAATGTCAGCTCTGGCTTCATGCCTGCGGTAGCTGCCTGATAGAACTCACTTGATCGAATTGACTTTTTCTTTGCAAGTATCGTCCTAAATTCATATGTTTTAACCGTTTCTCCGTGGTCTTCTGTTTCAACTAAGTTTCCTATTTCAATTTCACAAAATCTCATTGTAATCTCCACATAGAGATAGGTGGTTTTTAAGCGTTTCATATGCTGCCTGATATTTGTCTGAATCATCATTATCAAGTCCAAATTGTGCCTTTGCATAGATGATCATCGCCCGTTTAACCAGTGGGTCCGTTTCTTCTATCACATTCACCCCTGCATATTTCAGATCTAGCTTGCATGCTTCTGCTATATCCTCAATCTCGTTGTCCATTAGTGTTGTTGATACTCTTAAGGCGCTTCTTATGGCACTTAGTGTTTCGCTTGTCACCATTTTTTTACCTCCTTAAAAAAAGGGGCAAAAGCCCCTCTATCTATTTATTCACCCTTTTTGATAATTAAAACGCCATTTGTGTCTAATAATTTACCATCCGCAATCATAATTGCTTTGTTGATGTATTGATTCAAATCTTGGTCTAACCATCTATAAGTTGCCATCTGTAAGTTACTATTGATGGCATAGTCTCCTAATTTCGCATAAATAGCTACAACATCACCAGCTGCTGCTGTTTCGTAATCTGCTACTACATCGTCTTCAACTAGGATCACTTCTTTCCCGCCAAAGCGTTCTTGCACCCCATCTGTGATTCCATAATTCACGCGTCCAATTGGTTGCCCTGTCGAATCCACCATGCCATCAATATAGCCATCAAAAGTTCCTGATGCCATAATAAAAGTCCCTCCAGCACGATATGATAGTGGAATCTTGGCGAAAACCTCTTTTTTCCATCCACTCCACGTTTTAAAATCATCTGCTGAAAGTGTAATCACTTGATCTGCTGACACTCTTGTATCAACTGTAATCCCAGTTGGTGATGCAACTCCAGTTCCTTTCACGATCGCGAGATCAATGGCTTTAATCATTGCTTCCGTGATCAACGTAACCATTGTTGTTTCAAAGCTTGCCAAAGATACTTCGTTGGCTAACAGTGATGTTGCAATCTTACATTCTAATCCATAGTATAAGAAAGAAACGTTTGTGCTCATGTCTACTTTCTGCTTATCAGATGGAGTTCCTTCTGTGATCCATGTTGCGACTGGCACAAGCGACGAAATTGGGAAGCTAACGCCGCCTTTGACATTTAACTTTCGAACTCTTGCATACAGTTGCCCGTATGTTTTCATTTCTCTGATAACTTCTTCTACGATAGTCGTTGGAATAACCGCTGCCGCTTCTGTAATTGTTGTAAATGCATCTGTATTGTATTTTTCTGGAATAGGTGTTCCTTTTAAGACATTATCCATGTATGCCATGCGGTATTCTTCTGTTGCAAATTTGTTTTTGCGTGTTACATTTTGTGCAACCTTTTGATTTTCTAATTTATCAACAACCGTTTTATTCTCTTCTGTTGTTCCGGTTGCATTGAACAAGCCATTAGGCGTCAATAGTCCATTTCTATTTATGGTATTCAACAAGGCATTCAAATTTGCTTGTTCTAACCCTACTTTTTCAAATTTACTATCTAGATCCATGATTTCGGCTTGCTTTGCTTTACAACCTTCTAAATCACCTGAATTTAGTAATTCCTGTGCGCTGTCCATTAGTGCTTTTCGCTGTGCTTCATATTGCTCTTTTGTCATTATAATCTCCTTAATTTTAATAAATTTATTTTTTCTTGTTCCATTACCGTTTTTTCTTTTTTTGCATTGATTTTTGCTTTTGTTTCCTCTATTTTTTTAAGTGACAACATGCCACTGTTATAAGCAGCAACTAAAGATTGCTTTTCTTCCTCAAACATAATGCCGTCTGCTAGTTTTAATTCAACGGCTCTTTGCGCCGTGATCCATGTTTCTTCATCCATCATTTTCAATGCTTCTGCTTCGCTCATCCCAGATTTTCGAACATAGGCACTAGCCATGCTTTTATTCGCCGCTTGCAGTGTTCTGGACGCTTTGTCCATCTCGCGATAGTCGCCACCTGTAACCGTCGATACATTATGAATCATCATCATTGCCGTTGGAGACATTTCTAAATGCCCAGCCATTGCGATTACACTTGCTGCGCTTGCTGCCAATCCTACTACATAGATATTTACGTTCTGATGGTTCATCAAATCTGTATAAATATCACTCCCTGAGTGAATTTCTCCACCTCCAGAATCAATATACACATCTATTGGTTCAATATCACTTGCTTTTTCAAGCGCTTTCCTGATATCTATTGGTGCTGTTGATTCCATTTGAAAATAGTCATAAACATCCTTATAATCGTTCGGAATAATTGGGCCTCTAATATCAATTCTCACCATATCACCTCCTTTATTACTTTAATTGCCATTACTCTTCTGTTACTTGTGCTCCTCCTTCCACTTCTTTTACCGTTGTTGTATCTAAACGTCTCAATGGTTCATCTCCACCGTTAATTGGAGATAAATTCATTACTTCTCTCCATTCGTTGGGAGTCATGGCGCCTCTATCAACCATTGCTTGGAGTGCTAGCTTCGTATTAATGCTCGCACACGCTAAATTGCTCGCATCAAATGTAATGTAATTTCCGCACCCTCGTTCTCTTCTTGAGAATAGTTTTCTTGTGTATTCACCCTTAAGTTGTATCGAAATAGGTTCAATACGAGCTTCGTAATACGAATTCCATTCATCTTCTGTGTAACTCGACTGCACTATTTTTATATTTGTGTTGAAAAACGAATATATTCTCTGCGTTGCTCTATCCATCTGTGCAGCGTTTGGAACATAGTCGTGTGGTTCAACTCGAATTGCATCGGCTTTACTATCTACTGCTGCGACGCCTATGCTTGTCGACTCCATACTTAAATAGTTTTCTGTAAATTCTTTTGCACTTTTTTTCAAATCTTCTGGTCTCATACCCGTTGAGTATTTCAGCAACCATTGGACAACACTCGAATTTTTAATTGCGTTAATAATTCCTTTATCTGTCGATCCGACAACCTCCATAACTTGTGTTAGGGCTATCCCTGGTGCGTCTCCAAAGATATCATTGTCATTAAAGTCTCTTCTTAGGTGTATGATGTCAGAATATGGAAATATTGCTGTTTTACCATTCAAAAAATAGAATTTTAGGAAAAGTACAACATTTTCATCATAAAAAGCTTCTACTCCGGCACTTGGAATTGGATATATTTCCACTGGATAACCACGTTCGTCTCTCATTACGAGTGCAAAAGCGTTGTTATTAAGGGCTAGTTGTGTAGCAAGCTTTTGTTGCATCACTTGTCCTGTCATGTGTGGGTTTGGTTCCTCTAAAAGAAAACGCATATACGCATCAGGATTCACTTTTATGTCGTTTGTTCCGTCTTTGTTCATTGTTTTTCTTATGTGTTTCGCCACAAGTTTTCCTACCGCTTCGACTTCTGGTCTTATGCACGCTCTGACAATGTCAGATTGATAGAGTTTTCCATCCCATGAATATAACCCATTCCCACGGTCTGTTAGCATTTTAAAACGTGTACTACTGCTTGGCGATCTGTTAAAAAGTCGTCTAATATTCTGAAAAAATCCGATTATTCTCACCTCCTTTAAATGCTTTTTTAATATCCATATACTTTATCTTTAAATCTGGAATCTAAACAAACACACTTTTTCCCTGTTTTATTAGTTAACTCTTTTTCTAATTTTTCTATATCTTCGTCTGATAACCTCATATCGACGAAAAATAAGAGAACCTCCGAATCGCTTTTCACAAGTTTCAGTTCTTTGATTTCTGTTCTTATGTTCCCTGATTCTGCGAATAGTTTTATTATTCTCACCTCCTTTAAATGCTTCTTTTTGCAATAAAAAAGTACCTCTAAAGGTACTCATTTAAATCATACTCATGTATTCGTCATAGTGTCGTTCATAAACTACGAATGCATCCATTAAACTTGCTACACCATCAATACGTTTTCGTGAGTTACTTGTTTTACAAAGCGATATATTATCATTTTTGTCAACATCAATCGCCGCATTTGCTAGATTCCATTTTAATATACTGTTATTATTGTAGTTTATCTTTTTTGCCTTCAAATCCGACGCGAAAGACTTCATAGGTCCGGACATTGTCTTTTTACCTTGAACAACTTTATCTGTCGAGTTTTTACCAAAGAAAGATTCTAAGTCGTCGATAATGTACTGTGAGTTCCATGCATCGTATCCAATTTTATAGATGTATATATCCAGCTTGTTCTGAACTTCCATAAACCAAGCGGTGACATCTTTGTAGTCTATCTTGTTTGTCCCGCTAGTCCTCATCAACCCTCTTTCAACCCATCGCGTATATGGAATGTTGTCTTCTCTTTCTCTTTGCTCAATTAAGTTTCCTGGAAGCCAATACATCTGCAAAACATAAAGGGTCTCATCTAATGGAACTCTAAATATTACTGTTGCACAGCACAAATCTGTTGTTGTTGAAAGATCTAAACCACCAATACAGTATCTTGGTTTTAACTCGGCAACATCAAATGTTGCTGTATTATTTAAATCATCAAAGATCAACCATGCTTCAGAAGACGTTTCTCGAATATTGAATTCTTTGCATACAAGGTTCTTCACAAGCATAGAATTTACTTTCGCGTTATCAACTTTTTCTTTAAGGGTCTCGTATTTCTTAATTGTCCCTAAGCCTGGATTTGCTTTTTTCCAGCACTTAGGATCAGTCCATTCTTTTCTGTTGTCAAGCTCATATATAAAGGCAATAAAGCGTTCGTTTTTAATTCCTTCATTATCAAAATATCCGTTTATAATCTGTGTGGCCTCGTCGTATTTTTGGTCATACAAATCTTCTCGGATTGTTCCCGCTGTACTTGTTATGAACACAAGCGGTTGTTCTCTCGCTGATGTCCCATCTGCCATGATGTTATAAAGTGCTCTACCGTTCTTCCATTGATGGATTTCGTCCATTAGTATCCCGGAACAATTTAAACCATCAAGGGAGTCAACATCTGATGCCACCGCTTTAAATACTCCGTCGTTGAAAGAACTCCTCATTTCATTTACTAAACCTTTGATTCTTTTTTTTAGCACTGGCGACTTGTTAACCATTCTTTTTGCTTCTGTCCATATGATTTTTGCTTGGTCTTTCTTTGTTGCGACCGCATATACTTCAGGTCCTGGTTCGCCATCTCCTACTTGTAGATATAACCCAACACAAGAGGCTAATAATGATTTTCCATTCTTTTTTCCAACAATAAGTATTGCTTCTTTGTATTTTCTATTGCCATGTTCATCAACAAACCCGAATATTGTCGCTAACAATGCCTTTTCCCAAAGTTCCAGAACAACAGGTTTTCCACCCATCTTTCCCTTGGAGTGTCTGCAGAAATTCTCAATGAATTCTATAACATGATTGGCTCTTGCATGACTATAACAATATTTCCCCGTTGTGCAATCTAAGTCTTTTTTTATTTTTTTATATGTTTTGCGAATTTTGTCGGAAACAACTATTTTGTCAGCTTTGATTAATTCCCAATATTCTGTTATTGGATCATAATCAAGTGGATATCTAATCATTTCGAGATCTTATGAACATATCAAAACCATCATCTTTTGGTTTAGGGTCTTGCTTTGGCAATAGACTAACTAATACTTTTATAATGTTTTGATAATTTTTGTTCATCGTGTTATATAGTCGTGCGACAGGCCTTTCGCGCTCATACGGTTCTTGTTTTTCGCTTTGTGAGAACATTTCAACATACCCGTTTTCATCTAAATCTTTTTCGTAATCCTCTAACGTAACCTTCATATAAGCAGCGCGTCGAATGAGCCCAGCTGTTACATTACTTACGTTTTTCTGTAGTTCCTTGTAGTTTCTTTTTAATTTCCGCTCTTCTTCGTTAATCCGTTCAAGTTTTGTTTTCTCTTTCTTCTTCGCCATATCTCCGCTCCTTTCTGCTTTTTCACTTTCGGTAGGGGGTCGTGCGAAATATCCTGCGTAGTACAGATATG
>JALNVT010000094.1 GCA_023231265.1 Sphaerochaetaceae bacterium | reverse complement strand
GTATGGTTTTATTGGAAGAAATTTATCAGCAAGTAGCTAATTGTTGGTATTTCATGTAGTATGAATAAAAATTCTTGGAGGTAAAAATGAATTGCAATGAATTAGAAGAAAAGCTAAATAGCTTGGAGATCAAACTATCTTATCAAGAATCAACAATTGAAGAGTTGAATAACATCGTAACAGGTCAAGCTAAAGAGTTGGTAATTATGGAAAACCATATTCAACATCTCAAAAGAAAAATCGAAGATTTAGAAGAAGCTGGTGGTGGAGATGACCTTCCAAACAGAAGACCTCCTCATTATTAGAAACAAAAAAACAGAAGAGAATCAAAAGCTCTTCTGTTTTTTTAATATTCAAAATCTATTCTTCAGAAACATCTTCTGAAACAGGATCTGATTCTCGTCTGTAAAAACGAAGAAGAGATCTGCCATATTTTCTCTCATCGATGAACTTCAAATCACCAATTTCTTCAGGCCAAGTAGATTTCTCCTCACTTGGATAGTGAATTATGAACAATCCACCTTTCTCAACAATTCCTGCATCAGCAACTGATTGAGCCAACTTTACCTTTCCGTCCATTGGAAATGGAGGATCTGCATAAACAATATCATATGTTCTTTTGGCTGATGGTATGAATCTGTAAACATCACTCATGAATAATGTGATTTTTGTCTCCACCATTGAGATGTTGCTGAGAATTACTTTTCTCTTGCCTCTATCTTTTTCAACGATATGAACAGGTTCTGCACCTCTTGAAGCTGCTTCTATTCCAACACAACCACTTCCTGAGAACAGATCCAAAAAAGATGAATCATCCAAATTGCCAAGTATAGAAAACAATGACTCTCTCATTCTATCCATAGCAGGTCTAATAACGCCAGGAGGACAGACAACTGTCCTTCCTCTATATTTACCACCAGTAACTCTCATATTATTATCTCCACGGCTAATCTACATCCGGAAATGGATTTGCCTCTTTAATTACCTTTTGTATCATTCTATTTTCGCCCATCTGCAACTTTGGATCTGAGCTGAGTATCTTATCACAGTACTTTCGAGCTATTAAGATATAATCAGTATCATTAATAAACGAAGAGAAGTGTAATTTCAAGAACCCTGATTGTCGAGTACCATTGATGTCACCAGGACCTCTCAATGATAAATCTTTTTCAGAAAGAATAAAACCATCATTTGTTTCTTTTAAAGCTTTGAGTCTTTCCTTTGCAATATCACTTATGTTGTCTCCATAAACGAAGAAGCAGTATGACTGCAGATCAGATCTACCAACACGACCTCTCAACTGATGAAGTGCAGATAATCCAAATATATCAGCATGCTCAATTATCATGCAGGTTGCATCTGGAACATCAAGTCCTACCTCAACAACACTGGTTGAAACAAGATACATTAGCTCTTTATTTCTGAATCTCTTGAGTATATCAAGCTTGTCATCATCAGGAATCTTGCTGTGTAGGAGGGCAGAAGGAACACCTGGATACTCTCTCTTCAGCATCTCAAACATATTTGTGACATCTCTGAGCTCGCTTGCTCCTGAGTCATCAATTCTTGGATATACAAAATATGCCTGATGACCTCTTTCAAATTCAACAGCGATTGATCTGTACATTCTCTCTCGACTTCTCTCCGATACAAGATAGCTTATTATGTCCTTTCTGTTGTTTGGTTTCTCTCTTATTGTTGATATATTCAGATCACCAAATACAGTCAGAGCAAGAGATCTTGGAATGGGAGTTGCACTCATCATGAGAATATCTGGATCCTCTCCTTTGGCAAGAAGAGCCTCTCTCTGTGCCACACCAAATCTGTGCTGCTCATCTATTATCACATATTTCAATGATTTGAATTCAACATCCTGAGAGAACACAGCATGTGTTCCAATTATGATGTTGCAATTTCCATTTTTTATGTCCTCTAAAATAGGACGTCTGTTCTTCTGAGAGATTGACCCCGTGAGAAGCTCTGCCTTTATTCCAAGTGGACCAAGCAAAGTCTGTGCATTCTGGGCATGTTGAGTTGCAAGCAGCTCTGTTGGTGCCATGAACACAACCTGATAACCCTTATCTATCACATGGAGTGCAGTTATCCAGGCAATCAATGTCTTACCGCTGCCAACATCACCCTGCAGCATTCTATTCATTATGTGATTGCTATCAAGACTCTCTCTGATCTCTTTTAATACCTTCATCTGATCTCCTGTGAGGGAGAATGGAAGAGATGCTATGAATCTGTTTTCAATGTTGCTGCAGACACTCTTTGTCTTTGATTCAGATTTGGTGCCAATGAACATATTTTTTCTGGCAATTATCTGCATGTAGAAAAGCTCTGTGATTGCCAGAGTCTTTCTGCTCAGCTCCCACATCTCTCTACTTGATGGATTGTGATAGTTTCTTATTGCATCATCTGTATTCAATAGAGATAGCTCATCTCTGATGTAGGATGGAAGCTCCTCATCAAAATGTGGCGATGTGCTGAGTATTGATTTTATATCACGACGGATTATTCGTTGGCTCAAGGAGCCTCGAAGAGGATAGATTGGAAGATACTGTCCATATGGAAATGGAAGAGGGGAATCAACTGATTCTATATGACTCATCTCAAACTGCGATGATTGATACTCTCCATGGTGCCTTGTGGCAGTTCCATACAGATAATAAAGATTCTTCACCTTCAATGTTTTTGCAAGAAAATTTCTTCCAAAACACAGAAGGCTCAGATTCTTATTGCAGGTCACATCATGCACAACTATCTTCAGTGTTCTGCCTTTTGCAGAGAATCCACCAAAATAAGTATGAGATACAACCTCAACTATTGTGTTGATGTGAGTGCTTTCCTCTCCATCAACGGAAACTTCATTTAAATTGATAATTCTAGAGCGATCCTCAAAATCTCTAGGAGAGAGCTGCAGAAGATCTCCCCAGGTTTCAATCTGGGAATCTTTGTAGCTTGCCTCTACAGAAGGGCCCACCCCTTTGAGTTCTGAGATTTTGTTGTTGAGCGCTCTGAAATACATATTATAGGTACGCTATGTAATGAATTAGATATACAAATCCTATTCTAACTAGAACGTATAATACAACTGTGAAGATCAATGATGCTATGATCAATGTCTTGTTTGCAACACCTCTGGAACCAAAGAATGTTTTCTGAACAAAATTCAAAAGTCCACCGATTATGGTCTCAAGTCCTCTTGCCATCGCAATTGTGGTTGGAGTTCTTCTGTAGCAGAAGTACAGTCTCACAACCAAAAGAATGATGAATATTACAAAGAATGGAGATATCATGTAGCTGTACAGAGTCTGAAGTATGAGAGCTACAGTAACTGCCAAGGTCAATGATCCTGTCTGTCCATAAATCTGCAGCAGACTCTTAACAATTGAGAGAAGTGCAAATGCAAGAAGTGGACTGAAATCGATTGTCTTTGTACTCAAACCTCTGACTCCCTTGAACATATTCAAGAAAGGGTCAACAATCTTTCCAATGAAAGTAATTATTGGACCTTCCTGTTGAGTACCTCTCATCTGTCCTGGAAGCTGAATCCAAGAAAAAAGAATTCTGATCCATATAAGAATGTTGTAAATTCCTAAAACGGATGAGAGAAATAAAGCTAAATCACGTAATACTGTTGGTGCATTCATATTATATTTTTCCTTTTTAGTCGAACCAGATGTCTGTTACTTCTGGTAAAGATTTGATGTCATCTATGAACTCATCACAACATTTTACATTGAATGCACTATCACAGATGATACGAGGAAGTTGGGAAAGATCTTCCACTTCTGCTTCAGATTCTTCCTTTACCTCAGGATCAATTTCTTCACTGATCTCTGGTGCAGGAATCTCTGAATCATCCTCTACAATATCTTCTTTTTCGTCAATTAATATAGTTAAAGATAGTGGTCCTGCATGGTCTAGGCAAGTATCTCTTAACTTCAATAATCCATCTTTTTCAGCAATGTTCTTCTTAATCTTTATATAGCAAGAAGTTAGGGCTACAGGTGGTAACTCTTTAGGATCTTTGACCTCATCAATTGTAAATGCAATTTTGGTGTCATCTTTGTAATCCTTTTGGAATTTACCTATGAAGCCATATATACCTTCAACATCAATCTGATCCTTCACTCTTTCATAAGTCTTTGGGAAGATTGTGCAATCGACACTTCCATTCTTATCAGACAGTGTAACAAAACACATTGGTTTGCCTTTCTTGGTCATGATGGCACGTTTTGTATTCACCATAGCAATTAAGGACATCGGTTTGTCGAGAGGAATCTTCTGAGGAACAGATAGATCCACAATAACACTTGTCTTCATCTCCTCTTTGTAGACATCCAGAGGATGGCCAGAGATGTAGAATCCAAGGAGCTCTCTCTCTTTCTCAAGTTTCTCCATTATGCTCCAATCTGGAAGGTCTGGAATGTTGAAGGTGTTCATCTGAGTGTCTTCAATTTCATCAAACAGAGACATCTGCCCATAGGCCTTATCTGCATTTCTCTGCTGAGCAAATTTAACTGCATCAGGTAGCTTTGTCAGAAGGGAAGGTCTGTTGACTCCAAGACTGTCGAAAGCACCAGCTGTTACCAATGATTCCAGAAGTCTTGAGTTGAGCACTCCAGATTCACTTCTTGTTAAGAAATCTACAAAATCTTTATAGGGACCGTTCTTCTCTCTCTCTGCAACAATTCTAGATACAGCTGCCTCACCAACATTCTTGATACCAGCAAGACCATAAACAATGGTATCGCTTCCAACTGTTGAGAAGTGCTTGTCAGAATAGTTGATTGTAGGAGGCATGATCTTCAATCCCATTGATTCAGCTAGATTCAAATACTCGCTGAACTTCTCAGGACTGTTCATTTCATTTGTGAGGTTGGCTGCAAGGAACTGTGCTGGGAAATTGGCCTTGAGGTATGCTGTTTGATAAGCAATGACACTGTATGCAACGGCATGTGACTTATTGAAACCATATCCTGCAAAAGGCTCAAGCATTTCAAATATAGCAACTGCATGTTCTTTGCTGTGACCCTTTTTAGCGGCACCTTTGATGAAGTTCTCTTTTTCGGCAGCAAGTTTTTCAACTTTCTTCTTACCCATGATACGACGAAGAATATCCGCTTGACCCAATGAGTAACCAGCGATGATTTGAGCTACCTTCATAACCTGTTCCTGGTATACAATAACACCATAGGTTGTTTTTAGCTCATCTTCCAAGGCTGGATCTGCGTATTCAATTTCCTGTCTACCATGCTTACATTCAATGAACTGAGGAATGTAAGCCATTGGACCTGGACGATAGAGAGCATTCAAAGCAACAAGATCTTCCATGTTACTTGGTTCCGCCTGCTTCAAAATCTTCTGCATACCTGGAGATTCAAACTGGAATACAGCAGCACTGTCTCCGGCTTGAAGCATCTTGAATGTTGCAGGATCAGATTCAGAGATCTTATCAATATCGAAATCAGGAGCTGTTTTATGAATCAGATCAACACAGTGTTTGATCAATGTCAAAGTTTTTAGCCCCAAAAAGTCCATCTTAACCAATCCACATGGCTCAATTAAGTCCATTGTGTATTGAGTTGTAGCCTTTCCTGTCTTTGGATCACGGTAGAGTGGAACGTACTCTGTGAGTTCCTTACGACCAATAACAACACCAGCTGCATGAGTTGATGTGTGACGGTTCAATCCTTCAAGTCTTGTGCAGACATCGAAGAGCTTTTCATAAACTCCGCCTTGATCTCTGATTGCCTGAAGTTCTGGAGACATCTCCAGAGCCTTAGGAATTGTCATCTTTCTTTCTTCAGGTACATATTTAGCAATTATATTTGCTTCTGCAAAAGGAATTTCCAATGTTCTTGCAACATCTTTTATAACTGCTTTTGTCTTCAATGTACCAAAAGTTGCAATCTGTGCAACTTTCTCTGCACCATATTCCTGAGTTACATAATCAATGACCTCGCCACGTCTTTCCTGGCAGAAGTCGATATCGAAATCGGGCATACTTACTCTTTCTGGATTCAAGAATCTTTCAAAAAGTAAGTTGTACTTCATTGGATCAACAGCTGTGATATCGATGGAATAAGCTACAATGGAACCAGCACCAGATCCACGACCAGGTCCTACTGGTATGTCATGCTGCTTTGCCCAGAAGATGTAATCTCTAACAATAAGGAAATAACCTGGGAAGTCCATACCAATGATGATTCCAAGTTCGTATTCAAGTCTCTCCATATATTCAGGTGGAACTGGATCATAACGTCTCTTGATTCCTTCGTAGGATAGATGTCTCAGATATTCTGCTTCAGTCTTGAAAGGTTCAGGAATGTTACATACAGGTAGAATTGGACCTGGACGATGGATTGTGAGATGACATTTATTTGCTATCTCAACAGTATTGGCAATGGCCTCTGGATAATCAATGAAGATATCTGCCATCTCATCCTGTGTTTTGAAATAGAATTCAGGACATGGAAATCTCATCCTCTTCTCATCGGATACCTTAGATGCAGTACCGATGCAGAGAAGTACATCCTGTGCCTCAGCGTCACTTTTTTCAATGTAGTGGATATCATTGGTGGCAACCAATGGTATTCCTGTCTCTTTGGAAATCTTTGCAAGCAGAGGATTTGTCTTTTTCTGTTCAGGTAGCCCATGGTCCTGAAGTTCAAGATAATATCTGCCATTATCGAAGGTCTTGCTGTACCACAGAGCCCTCTCTTTTGCCTCTTCATATTTATCTTTAAGAAGAAGCTGAAGTATCTCACCACCAAGACAGGCTGAAAGACATATGAGTCCCTCATTGTATTTCTCAAGCATGGCATCATCAATACGTGGTTTGTAGTAATAACCTTCTGTATAGGCAATTGAATCAAGCTTCATCAGGTTCTTGTAACCTGTTTCATCTGTTGCCAATAAAATCAGGTGATATCTGTGTGTGTTATCTATTCCTAATTTTGGTTTTTCGGTATGACCCTTGGGGTTGGTGTAGAATTCACAACCAACTATAGGATTGATATCATTCTCTTTACATGCATCATAAAAGCGCAGTGCTCCGAACATGTTACCATGGTCCGTTATTGCAAGACTTGTCATTCCAAGCTCTTTCGCTTTTTCTATGTATTTTTTTATCGGTGCAGCACCATCTAATAATGAATAGTCGGTGTGATTATGTAAATGTACAAATTCTGGCAATTGTATCTCCGTTTTTTGTGTAATTGCTATCTCTCTGATAGCATCAATTAGAAAGAAGTCTCAGTTATTCGGTTGCTTCAATTGAATGTTGATCTGGTTCTATCTCGAATAATATAGATTGTATTAATCTTTTACAACGTTCTTTCTGTATAGGACTTATTCCATCCATCTCTTGGGTGACACCCTCTGTTATCTTTTCAGATATTGCTTTCACTCTGGATATTGATATAGGCAGTTGAGCTCCATTCAGTTCCAGAGCCATGGTTTCTGATAAATATAATCCACAAGTAGGGAAAGTTATAGACATGTTTACCTTATTTAATACAGTTTGCTCAATATTTGCTCTGAAGGAAATTATGACTGTTGATTCAGGAGTCCTTATTGGATCTCCAACATAGGAAAACTTTTCAAAGTCATAGTTCTCAAGAGATATCCTTATCTTCTTCAACAAAACACCTCTCTCAAGCATCAACTCTCCTTTAGAATTGTATAGCTTGTCGATTGGAATCAATTTTGGCATCAGTTTTGTCTGAGTCAGATCCACAACCTCAACAACAGTGTTCATCATTGCAAGAGTTCCTGGCAATGAATAGCGAATTTTAGGAGTGCATACTGCACCACCAACTGTTATCAAGTTTCTGACAATGTGGGTGGATGTATTGTGAAGAGTATCAAGAAGCAGGTCATTGAATGCAAGCTTACCTATCTCAAGCAGCTTGTTTGCAGTTACAGTGCTTCCAACATCAACATAGCGTATGTTTCTTGTTATCTCTGAGAACTCTCTTATATGAGTTATATCAACAATGCTCTGTTCCTCATCCTTAAGATATGTCTTGTTGTTCATTATGTAGGTTCCACCCGCAAAAAACATGCAGTTGGGTTTCTTGAGCATGTAGGAATGAAGTTCATTGAAAGTCTCTGGTATTATTAATTTACTGTTACTATAGAACACGGCGTTTTGTCCTGTCTTCTTCTGCCTTCAAGGCAATCTCCAATAATTCTTGAGAGTTCATGCAGTTGCATGAGCTCAATTGAAATTCACGATCAATTGTTTCAGCGGTTATCTCTGTCTCACCAAATCTCTGCTTTCCCTTGTTGAGGAATTTTTTGGAAAAATCATCAAGGTCTCCCGTTTGTTGGACCTTGGTCTTTGCCTTCAGAAGTATTGATTCAAAGATCAAAGTCTTTGCCTGATAGCAATTTGGACATGGTTCGATGTTCAGCTGATCATATATTCTCTTTATATTTCTGTAGTGTGCTGTCTGCATGAATGCATCAAATGTGGTTACAGTTGTTCCCTGAAGCCTGAATGCAGGAACCAAACAAGCAAGAGTTGGCTCCTTATCAATTAGAATCATGCAGTTACCACATACATTTCCATTGCAGTTTCTTTCGATGCTGTCGATTTGCAGATCTTCATAAAGAATCTGAGATAGAGGTTTCATCTCATCAACAAGTAGTTCTAATCTGGTTTTGTTCAAAGTGAATGAGAGCTTTATCATATTTTATCCTTTATCAATCTCAGTATGTCCTCACTGCTGGTTGGCAGAGCCGGTGTGTCTTCATTCAATGCCATATCGAGAGCAGATGTGAATGAGGCTATTATTGT
>JALNVT010000093.1 GCA_023231265.1 Sphaerochaetaceae bacterium | reverse complement strand
TTTCTGTGATTATTTTGAGCAAAAGGACTCTACAGTATTGCTATACACATGGAGCGAATCAATTGATGACATGTTTTTTGCTTTCATAGATTCTCTGATCATTGAGATACCAGATATAGATGGGCTTTTTATGACAAATGCAGCAACAGGAATATTATCAGATTACCTAGCTAAAAAGCTTAAAAACAAGCTACCAAGTATTGTCGGATTTGATTTAATAGGAAAAAACGTTGAAGAGTTGAAAAATGATAACATCTCCTCTCTTATTTCACAGCAGCCTGATTTACAGGGATACAATACTTTAAATGAAATTTTCAGGATAATGATCATGAAACAGGCCGATACAGTACCAACCTCCCCCATTCCAATTTCAGTTATTTTCAAAGAGAATATTCCATCAAAAACTTTCAATTATTAACAATCAAAAGCTCCAATCTATCAATATATGACAGTTGGAGCTTCATCAATTTTATTTCAAAAAATTCTATTTGGTATGCCAAAGCAATGATTTACCACTTTCCAAATCAAAGAATTGCCACTGAGTATCAACAGCCTTGAAGTTTATTGTATCACCAATCTCTATACCAGCTTTAGGACTACTCAATAGTTGAATGGTCTTGTTACCACATCTGACATTTACAAGATTATCTCTACCTAAAGGCTCAAATAATGAAACAATACCAGTTGAACTATCAGCTGTCCCTTTATCAACAATTTCAATATCTTCAGGTCTTATTCCAACACGAAGTTCTTTATTATACACCTTTGGGTCTACAATTTTATTGACCTTCATCATGCTCTTATCAGGTAGTATTGTGAAAATATCTCCATCCTTTTCTACTACTTTAGAATTGAATAAGTTCATTGGGGGATTTCCTACAAACGATCCAATGAATTCAGTACAAGGATGTGTATGCAATTCAATAGGAGGTTGGAAAGTCTGAAGAAGTCCATCTTTTAGAACTGCTACCTTATCAGCCATTGTCATTGCTTCAATCTGATCATGAGTTACATAAATACAAGTTATACCTAATTCTTTCTGAATACGTTTGATTTCTGTTCTCATGCTGATTCTCAATCTTGCATCAAGGTTAGAAAGAGGTTCATCAAATAAAAGTAATTGAGGTTTTTTAACAAGAGCTCGTCCTAACGCAACACGTTGCTGCTGTCCTCCTGATAGCTCGCCAGGTTTTCTTTCTAACAGATGTCCGATTCCCAATAAATCAGCTACTTCTTGTGCAGCTTTTTTCTTATCTTCCTCACTTGCTTTTTTGAGCTTCATCGAAAAAACAATGTTCTCATAAACACTCATATGAGGATATAGAGCATAGCTTTGAAATACCATTCCAATATTTCTATCCTTAGGTTGAGCAAAAGTAACATCCTTACCACCAAACACGATAGATCCTGAATTTGGTTTGTATATACCAGCAACCGTCAGTAATGTGGTGGTCTTACCACAGCCTGATGGTCCCAAAAATGCTACAAACTCTCCGCTTTTGATTTCAAGCGAGAAATTATTTACCGCAGTAACATTGCCAAATTTTTTTGTTAAGTTGTTTATAGATACATCCATAATTTTAAGTCTCCTTTAAACGCCACCATGAGTACCACCTGAAAAGATTTTCATGAGGTAGTTCTGGTTAAAGAAATAGAATATTAATATAGGAATTAACTGAAATAGACCTACTGCAGCTAATAAATTATAATTTATTGAGATGGTGTCACTGCTCATCATTGAATTCAGATAAGTTGATATAACTTCATGTCCTGCTCCTCCTGATAAGAAGGTATAAGGTATTATGAAGGAACTCCAACCTGTCATGAATGAGAAGATAGATAAAGCTGCTATACCAGGTCTGACCAATGGGAACATTATATTCCAAAAAGTCCTGAATCTTGAACATCCGTCTATCAAAGCAGCTCTTTCAACATCCCAAGAGACGCCATCAAAGAATCCTTTCATAAGCCAAATTCCAAGAGGTAGCTGCATTGCAAGAGATACCAGTACAACACCACCAATTGTGTTATATCCCATAAAGAGTTTTAACACCGGTATTCCGGAGAAAAACTTCAATACAAAATATATTGCTATGAGCAATGTGATACTTGGAAATGCATGTAGCACCAAAGTCAGTGATAAAAACTCTTTTCTACCATTGAATTTAATTCTAGACAGTGCGTATCCAGCAAGAGATGAAACTGCCACAACACCAACTGTCATAAATAAAGCCAACAGCAGAGTATTCCAAGTGGCGAGCCATACTTCTTTTTCAAAAATAAAGTTCCAGTTCTCTAAAGTGAATCCACCAAAATTTCCATTTCTATCTACTGGTAGTAGACCATGAGTTACTTCAGCAAAAGTAGAAATAATCAACCATAAATATCCTAATATAATAGGAATTGATAATATCAACAAAACAATGAAAATTATAATTTTATTCAATTCAATTGGTTGTTTTTTGTTTTTCATATCTCGCCTCCTATATTTCATCAATCAATGGTTCTTTTACGAGTTCACCAAATTTAAAATATTTCAAATAAATTATGGCAAATACAATACCAACTACAACCAGCAATCCAGATAAAGCAGATCCAAAACCATATTGGAAGTTACCATAGTAGTTGTTCAACGCTTTATGATATGACCATAAAGACCAAACTTCTGTACCAAAATTTCCATCAGTTAGAACCATGATGCTCTCAAAAGATGTCAATAAAGATAGTGTTTGATAAGTTGTTACAAACAATAATGGCCATCTCAGTTGAGGTATGATGATATATCTTGCTCTATCAAATATTCCAGCTCCATCTACAAGAGACGAAGTCATGATGTCTGAAGAGATAGATTCAATAGCAGACGAAAAGATAATCATACCAAATGATGCGCCAATATAACCATTCACTAGGATACAAAATAACATTGCATGCTCTGGTAATAAATTGGTTGTAGGCAGTCCAAAAGGTACTCTGAACAATTCATTCAATACACCATAAGGAGCATCTGCTGCCAACATCTTCCACATCAAAACATAAACAACAGCAGGTGTAATTCTAGGTAATAACCACAGAGACCTAAAAAAACCACCAACTCGTTTTGGTAAATGATAAGCAAGTAGAGCAATCAAAAGTCCCATACCTACGTTGAAAAATATAAGTGTGCAAGACACATAGATCATTGTTTGACCAAAAATATGCAAAGAATCTGGATGAACAAATATTTTAAAGTAATTATTTAAACCAACTATACTCCAATTTGAAAATCCTGTTACTGAACTCATATCAGTAAAGGAAATAAGAATTGTTAAAATAACAGGTAAAAAGAAAAATAAAAATATCAGTATTCCAGCTGGTAATAAAAAGTAATAAGCAACATTACTTTTTTTATGCTTTCTCATATACATTCCCCTTTAAAAACCAACCCAAAAAATTGGGCTGGTATCAATATTTATTATTTTACGATTAGTTGATCTTCTAATTCTAATTTCAAAACTTTTATGCAATCACTTGCACCCTTTTCAGCAGTCTTATCGCCCTGTTCTACAGATACTAAATTTTCCCAGAAGCTATCGAACCAAAGACCATACATTGGATGATTTGGTTGGAAGAAGTTATTATCTAATAGGTATGATGCAGCACTTAAGAATTCACTTTCTTTATATGGTGCATAATTATCCTGAGATTCCAAAACTCCTAGGTGACCACTTTCAACGGCATGTCTTGTATTTCTTTCAGTAGTTTGCATTTTTGCAATAAGTCTTTCAGCTAATGCTTGATCTTCTGAACCTGATGCACTCTCTGAAGCTACCAAGTATACCAAAGGATGACTCAATGTAGTTCCTTTTTGTCCTCTAATTCCTGAAGGTTCATAAGCAAATCCAAGGTTTTCAAATAGAGTATCTTCACCGCCGTCAACATAATTTGCTGCCCAGTCAGCCCACATCCAAGTACCTGCGTTGAAGAATAAAGCTCCACCGTTTGCTACTTCATTGTGCCAGATATTCCATTGTGTTCCTATGTAAGATTCAGGAGTTGCTCCTGATTCAACACAATCTCTTTGGAATTGATAACATTTTATTAATGCATCTTCATCTATTACTAATTTATCCTGTTCTTCATCATAAATCTGTCCACCGAAAGCTACGTAGAACTGAATGAAATCTCCACCTTTAAGAGGTCTATGCCAATAGCCGTGTCCTTCTTCAACAACACCAGCATCAACTGCTCTCTCACATGTTTCTAACATATCATCAAGAGTATATGAGCCTTCAGCAATTCTCTGTGGTAGTGAATCAATTTCTTCAGCACTCCAACCTAATTCTTTCAAAATAATTTTCTTTTTGTTGCTATTCCCTACAATGGAACAAGAATAAATTTTGAAAATTCTCCATTATCTGTAGATGATTATGCAGGTTTCATTGTTCGTGGACAATCAATTCCTACAAAAGATATCATCTCTCTTCAACAGTACAACAAAACAATTGTTTTACTTGAAAATGCTTTGGAGCAAACTGAAATTGACTATGTCACCAGCAATGATTATGAATTAGAAAAACAGCTGGTGCAGATTTTAGTAGATGGTGGATACAAGCGAATTGTGCATATAACAGGACCAAGCAGTTGGTACAACAACAGAGAAAGAGCACGAGGTTATTCTGATGTTATGAAAGAAAATAACATGAAAGAAGAAATCATTCATCTTGAAGATACAACCACAAACTTTGGTATTCAAGTATTTGACCAACTCAATATTGATCCAAAAGAAAAAACAGGGATATCTCTTTCTAATGATGCTCTTGCAATTGGTTTCATGAAAGTTGCTGGTGAACATGATCTTCAGATACCAAATCAACTCGGAATTGTTGGATTTGATGATATTCCATGGGCACAATACACAACACCACCTCTAACTACAGCAAATACGCATATATCAGAAATGGGGATTGTCGCAGCTCAAAGATTGATAAACAAAATAGACCAAAAAGTTAAATTTCATACATCCATAGTTATGTCTGGAGAGATCAAAAAAAGAAAAACAACACTTTAGTTGATCAAGTAAATTATTAGATAAAATGAAAACCCAAAGAGCATCAATCAAGAGAAGAAAGTGAGAAAAATAACAATTGAAGAATATAACAGCAAATGGAAGACATCTTTTAATGATTTGAAAGATGTCTTGTTAACTGAAGTTGCAAAGAACATCATATCTATTGAGCATGTTGGAAGTTCCTCTGTTGTGGGACTTTCTGCAAAGCCTATAATAGACATTGATATAATAGTTGAAGATGATGAAAATTTAGACTCTGTTATATCTCATTTAAAAAAATTGGGATATATCCATCTAGGTGATAGAGGTATCAAAGGAAGAGAGGCATTTGAAAGAATCAATGATAAAGTTCCTTTCAATAATAAAAACCATATCTGGATGGATCACCATCTGTATGTCTGTAAGGAAGGGAACATAAGTCTTTTGAATCACCTGCACTTTAGAGATTATCTAAGAGAACATCCTGGGACTGCTAAAGAATATGGCGAGTTGAAAAGAAGATTGGCCAATGAATGCAATGATGATATTGATCTTTATGTTGAAAGCAAAACTTCATTCATTGTTGAGGTTCTTAAGAAAACTGGGTTCCAAATCGATGAAGTTGAATCAATCGTCGAACAGAATAAAAAATAATGTGAGTGGTAACCATTCAATGTACATAAATTAAGCCTCAACTTTAAATGGTTGAAGCTCAATTTATTTAACAATCAATTTAATTCTCTTTTAAAAAGACCTTCTGGATTAAATACCCAACGACCAGAGCAACAAGACCTGGAATCAACCAAACAAGGCCAATATCGTATAGAGGCAATGCACCAAATACAGCTCCAGCATTGAATAAATTGAAAAGAACTGGCCCAACACTGAAGATACCAACAACACTCATCATGAGTTTTCTTGATATTCTGAAACTTTCCTTCTTATCCATGTTGAACAGTCCGACGACAATCAAAGATATTGCCAATGGATAGATAGCATTCAAGATTGGAATTGAGAACTTAAGAATGGCATTCAATCCTGCATTGGATATTACTGCACTGGATAAGCCAAAGAATACAACCCAGGTTTTATATGAAATGTTTGGTAAAATTGTATGAAAATAATTGCTCACACATGAGATCAAAGCTGTACATGTGTTGAAACATGCCAAAACAAAGATAACTGCCAATATTATCATTCCGACCATACCAAAGCTATCCTGAACTGCGTATGTCAATATTTGAGTACCATTTGTTGCCTCAGCTAAGCCTGAAGATCTTCCAATCAAACCAAGTGCTAAATAGATAAGAAACAGAAGAGATCCTGCAATTATAGATGATTTTAAAGTTATTGATCTCTGTTCATCAAATTTCTTGAAACCAAGAGCCTCAACGTTGAATACAAATATTATCCCGAAGTTCAATGCAGCTATTGTATCCATTGTTTGATAACCATCAAGAAATCCCGATATAAATGGAGTGGCAATATATTTCTCACTGATGTGCTCTCCTCCAATTCCCATTCCTTTAAGTGCAGTAGCAATAAAGATTATCAATATAAGTACAATCAAAAGAGGTGCAGACATCTTTCCTAAAAATGATGATAGTTTATCAGGTTTGAAAGCTATCAATATGGATAAAGTGAAGAAAACAATTGAATAAAGGACCATATATAGCTGCATTTTGGATGGATTGCTGATGAATGGTTCGATTGCAATTGCAAAAGAAGTACTGCTTGTTCTTGGAATTGCAAGCAGAGGTCCTATTGTTATATAGATCAAGAAAGTAAACAGTGCAGCAAACCACGGGGCAATTGTGTCTCCAAGATTCTTCATACCTTTTCTCTTAACTATTACATTTATGCCCAACATTGGAAGTAAGATAGCTGTGATTGCAAATCCTAAAATGGATGGAGTGAAATTTGCCCTACTTTCAAATCCTAAAAAGGACGGAAAGATCAAGTTTCCTGCCCCAAAAAACATAGCAAACAAAGTAATACCTAATATAATGGTACGCTTCTTATCATAATTCATAACTGGTGTTGCTCCCTCATAAATCCAAAACAAACAAAATCCGATTGCTTTAGATTCAAACTTTTAAAGTGATATTACTACAATAAAATAATGATACACAACTTTTTTCAAGCTTTTTTCAGTTATCAAGTTATTTAAACGTTTATATTTAAAAAAACTTGTTAGTTACAACAAAAAGTATTTTAATTTTTTATTTATCATTGTAATTATGCTAATTTCTCTTTAGAATTTCTTAAATTATATTTTTAATGAAGTATGTCATGATCAGAAAATGTACAGAAGCAGATTTAGATATTTTGAATGAATATCTATATCGTGAAAAAGAATTGAATCTCTTTGTCATCAGTGATATTGAAGTGTTTGGATTTGAAGACAGCAATATAGAAGTTTTTATTGATTATGATAATACCATTCGTACTGTCTATTTAAGATTTTTTGACAATATGTGTCTTGTATCCTATGATAATATAATAGACTTTAAGTTCTTAAAATCAATAATTGATGAGCATTCAATAGCCAACATAAATGGGGAAAAAGAACTTATCAATAAAATCAAAATGGATAACTTCAGAGTGGAAGATTATTATTTTTCATCATTAACTGAATTAGAAGTTGAAGTAGATGACAGTGGCGTCAGCGAGTTGGACATTCATAATTTTGAACAATACATTGATGCGGCTAACAAAGTTTTTAACAATCAAAGTGATTATGAAGCAGCTAAAGCTGAGCTTGAAAAAAA
The DNA here is from genome assembly GCA_023231265.1 of Sphaerochaetaceae bacterium. GTDB lineage: Bacteria > Spirochaetota > Spirochaetia > Sphaerochaetales > Sphaerochaetaceae > Pleomorphochaeta. Next base: position 1,034 of record JALNVT010000093.1, on the reverse strand, counting down.
CGCCAAGCATATATTTGTTTGTAAAGAGAATGGAAAAGTTGTCAGTGGAGCCAGCTCAAGTGCAGAATCCAAAGAACTTGCAATGATCATTGGTGTTTTTACTGATGAAAATCATCGCAGAAAAGGATATGCGCAAAAATGTGTTCATGCCCTATGCAAAAAGTTATTGAATGAAGGAAAGACTGTATGTTTGTTCTATGACAATCCAAATGCTGCAAGAATGTATGAGAAATTAGGTTTCAAACAGAAAGGTTATCTTTCCACATTGAAGAAAGACAACTAGAAATATGATTTCTAGATGATACAAAGGCAGAAGAGTCAAACATCTGTTTTCCTAAACAGCTGTTGGACTTCATTCAAAACACTTTCATCAAATGATCAAACAGTTTTATTCAAAAGCCTATCGATATCTGAATCAATCATGTATTTTATGGCGCCTTTCAAATTTGATTTGTCCGATATTTCAAAAGGAAAAGCCTTTGCATCAAAATCAAGTGTTGATGAGAGAAGATTTGCAAAATCAAGAATCATTATAGATTTTTCCGTATCACTCATCACTCTATCATAATAATAAGGTGTCTTTGTTGTAAAATACATTGAAACATATAGGTCAAAATTAGCAAGTATGAAGTGATAGTTGTAGGTCTTTTTGATGTACTCCTGCATTGCCTTTATACTCTTGATGCTGTCATCTCCTGTGAAGGCAAACTCCTTGACCTCATAGTTAGAATCTTTATAGATCTCACTTCCTTCCAATTTCATACCAGATTTAGTTCTGCCCTCATCAGTCTTACTGCTCAATGTTCTCTCTTTCCAAGAGGTTATGTGTTTCTTCATAAATTTAATGGATTCATCAAAGAAATCTTTGGAGACAGTGCATTCTTGATTGTCAGAAACAAGTTCTTTGAATATTTTGGCATTTATGTAAGTCGATATCACAGAATAATTGAAGAGCATCTTTCCCTCTCTGACAGCGTTGGCCACATCATCAATTATTATGGAGTTGCATATATTGCAAAATGACCTTATCTTTC
>JALNVT010000092.1 GCA_023231265.1 Sphaerochaetaceae bacterium | reverse complement strand
ATATAAAAATAAATGTTTATCTATTTATTTTTTATCGATTTCTATTGTATAATCATAACAATTCAAATTAACCAAAAGGAAATACACAATGGCAAAAATTATTGGCAGCCCTTCTCGCTACGTTCAGCAGAGAGATTCATTATCACATTTAGCAGACTTTGCTAAGAATTTATCAACAGATCTTTTAGTTTTGATTACAGAAAGAGGATATAAAAGAGTTGGTAAATTAATAGAAGATAGCGCTAAAGAAGTCGAAGGTGCAAAAATCACATTCTGTTTCTTCAATGGCGAATGCTCACAGAAAGAGATCAAAAGAGTTCAAGAGGAAGCAAAAAAAGTTGGTGCAACATCCATAATTGGTGTTGGTGGCGGTAAGGCATTGGATACTGCAAAAGCTGCAGCTCATTACTCAAAATTACCTACAATCATCTGTCCTACAATTGCAAGCAGTGATGCTCCTTGCTCAGCTCTATCAGTTATCTACTCTGATGAAGGTGTTTTTGAATCTTATTTATTCTTACCATCAAACCCAAACATGGTCATCATGGATACAGCTGTTATAGCTAAAGCTCCTGTTAGACTTTTGGTAAGTGGTTTGGGTGATGCTCTAGCTACATATTTTGAAGCAAGAGCTTGTAAAGCTTCAAATGCTCAAAACTGTGTTGGTGGAACATGCTCCTTAGCAGCACTTTCACTTGCAAGACTGTGTTATGATACAATTTTAGAAAACGGCTACAAAGCAATGATTGCTGTTAAAGGTGGAAACTGTACTCCAGCTGTAGAAGATGTCATTGAAGCCAATACATATCTTTCTGGAGTAGGTTTTGAATCAGCAGGTCTTGCTGCAGCTCATGCAATACACAATGGATTGACTTGCATTGAAGAGACACATCAGATGTATCATGGTGAGAAAGTTGCATTTGGTACTCTGACTCAACTTATTTTAGAAAATGCAGACAGAGAGGAATTGGAAGAAGTTATTGAATTCTGTCTTGAACTTGGTCTTCCTGTAACTTTGGAAGAACTTGGAATAAAAGAGATCAAGGAAGAGGAAATCAGAAAGGTTGCAGAGATTGCTTGCGCTGATGGTGACACTCTTCATAACATGCCTTTCCCTGTTGACTCTCAAATTGTATATGATGCAATAATGGCAGCTGATGCTATGGGTCATTACTACAGAGATATTGACGAAGATTAAATCAAATCCATTGATGATAGAGGAAGGTTCTGCCTTCCTCTTTTTATTTGATTGAATTCAACTTAATATTGGCATCCACTCTTCAGATTAATTGAATCCTTGAATCTTGTGAGCTAAAATAATAGCATTGAAATTGAGGAGTTAATAACTATGGGTAGATTTTTGATTGGAACAAGTGGCTATTATTATCCAGATTGGGTGGGTAGCTTTTATCCAGAAGGTCTCAAGAAAAAAGATTTTTTATCTTATTATGCAACACAATTTGATGCCGTAGAGATCAACAATACATTCTACAGAATGCCTTCTAAAAAAAATATCTCCAATATGATATCTAAAACAGAGGCCAAATTATCTTTCAGCTTGAAGGTGACAAAGACTTTGACCCACGATTTAACTACGTCTTGGCTTGAAGAAGCATCAAATTTCAAGCGCTCCATTGATCCCTTGCTTGTTGATGATGTTCTGACCTCACTACTTTTTCAATTTCCATATTCCTTTCATTATACAAAGGACAACAGAATATATCTATCTAAATTGTTGAAGCAGTTTGAAGGCTATCCTTCAGTTGTGGAATTCAGAGAGAGCAACTGGCAGAAAGATAGTGTCTATGAAGGTCTCAAAAATCTAGATTCTTCAATATGTCTTGTCGATATGCCTTCAATCAAAAATCTTCCAGCATTTCTACCAATAATCACAAACAATCAAGCATACATAAGATTTCATGGAAGAAACTCTGCTAGTTGGTATGCAGATGATACAAAAAATAATGGAAGCGCAAGATATAGATATCTTTATTCTAAAGAGGAATTGGAAGAGACTGTTGGTACAATTAAAATTTTAAAAGATAAAGCTCAGCTGACTCAAATCTTCTTCAACAATCATCCAGAAGGAGCTGCTGCATTCAATGCAAGGATGTTGAAGTCTATGTTTGATTGATCAAATGATCTTCACATAAATAAAGGAAGGCTCTCGCCTTCCTGTTGTAATCAATATAATTTAGATTCCCACTCTTCCAGTTTCTTTTCATAAGGAATTGTGTAAGCTGGACTTGTAGATGGCATTGTAAAAAATTCTGTTCTGTAAGGATAATAAGCAACATACTTTTTATAAAATTTTGCTGCAGCTGCTCCATTGAAGAGAACTGTCTTTATTGATGGCATATCCATCAACAAATCTTCTATATCATTTACAGCAACATCTTTTATTGCACTGTCTAAGGAACCTTCTCTGGTGCATTGAGCAACAACATCCCATATTGCTACATGGTTATCCATTGCAAGTTGCACCTTATCATCATAGCTCTTAAAATCATCTCCACCAAACACATCCCTCATTATAGGCCAAAAAGCATTGCGTTTGTTTCCATAGTATTCCACCTTCTCAAGTGAAACAACACTTGGGCAGGAGCCCAATACAAGAGTATGAGGCAGTGCACCAAGTATGGGCTTGAAACATTCTATCATGAAAGATATTTGATTACAGCGTCTGCTGTGTTGACACCATCCATAGCTGATGAAACAATTCCACCTGCATAACCTGCACCCTCACCACAAGGGAACAGACCATCAAAACTCATGAAGGTCTCTTTATCTCTAAGGATTCTTACAGGAGAGCTTGTTCTGGTTTCAGAAGCAATCAATAAAGCATCCTTACATAGGAAACCTCTTGCATTCTTACCAAACAATCTGAATGCCTGTGCCAATCTCTGAGAGATAAATGATGGGAATAACTTATTCAAATCACATCCTACAACACCTGGTATATAACTTGTTGTTGGAAGAGATGTGCTCTCTTTTCCTTTAACAAAATCAACCATACGTTGACCTGGAGCTTCTAGACCACCTCCGATGTAATCGTAAGTTCTTTTCTCTAGAGCTTTCTGGAAGTTCAGCACACCTAAAGGACCTTCAAACTGAGGTAGATCTTCTGGTCTGATTTCAACAACAAATGCAGCGTTGGCAAATTCACCGCTACGAGATGAGTTACTCATTCCATTGACATTTGAATAACCTTCCTTTGTATGAGATGGAACAATCACACCACCTGGACACATGCAGAAAGAGTAAACACCTCTATCTTGAACCTGTGTTACAAAACGGTATTCTGCTGGTGGTAAATATTTGTCTCTTTTCTCACTTGTCTTATATTGAATTTGATCAATCAATTTCTGTGGATGTTCAACTCTCACACCAACTGCTATTCCTTTTGCTTCAAGAGGAATTCCTTTTTCATTCAACATGATGTACATGTCATCATTGCTGTGTCCTGTAGCTAGAATCACTGGTGCATTGTATGTCTTACCATCTTTTGTTGTAACACCAACGACTTTTTCGCCTTCAACGATAACATCAACGACCATAGTTTTGAAACGAACCTCACCACCAAATTTGATGATTGTATTTCTCATGTTCTCAACTATTGCTGGTAGGTTGTCTGTTCCAAGGTGAGGATGAGCTTCAAACATGATGTCTTCAGCTGCTCCGTGTTGGATGAATTGAGACAGCACTTTCTTAACATCACCTCTTTTAGATGATCTTGTATATAGCTTACCATCAGAGAAAGCACCTGCTCCACCTTCACCATAACAGTAATTAGAATGTTCATTTACTCTATTTGTCTTGATCATGGTTGCTGTAGATACTTTTCTATCATGAACATTATCACCACGTTCAAGTACAATTGGTTTGAAACCTTTTTCAATCAGTCTCAATGCTGCAAATAATCCGGCAGGTCCACACCCCACAACAATCACTTCTTTTTTATCACTTACATCTTGGTATTTTGTTTCTTCAACGCGACTTATTGATGGTTCGTCGATAAATACTTTAACACTCATATCGACGACGATTGGATAACGTCTTGCATCGATAGATCTTCTTACAATCTGGATATCTGTAACAGTACCAACTTTAATTTTTAGTTTCTTACATGCTGCTGTTTTAATCTCAGGAATAAGGGTAGCTTCCTTTGGAGAAAGCCTTAAATTTATATCTTTTATCATAGTGGCATAATAACAACTAAATAATTACTGGTCAACGAGAAAAGCATCTTGCAAAGGATAATACAATAATATAATCTACAAATACTTATGAATATTTTATCATGTGAAAACATTTCGTTGACTTTGAACGATGAACCACTGTTCCAAAATGTTACTTTTGGACTAGATGAAAGGGATCATGTTGGGTTAATTGGAAATAATGGTACGGGAAAATCAACCCTACTGAAAGTAATAAATAACAAATTAGAGAGTGATACTGGTAAAGTCAGTATGGCTAATTATGCAGAAATAATGATGCTAAATCAGGTCCTCGAATTTGATGATGGTGATAGTGTCAGAGATTACCTTTTTAAAGGTGAAGGTTCTAGATTTGAACGTCTCAGAGAGTATTATAGGCTTCTTGAGATAAGTGATGATGAATCATCACATAAGAGATTGGCTGAAATAACTGATGAGATGGACAAAGATAATACTTGGAATATTGAATCAGACTTCCTATCGATTCTTGGAGAGTTGAATCTCAGTGATGTAATTGATAGAGAGATGTCAACTTTATCTGGTGGTCAGAGAAAAAAAGTTGGTATAGCTCGAGTTCTTTGTTCAAATCCAAATATTCTTCTGCTGGATGAACCAACAAACCATCTTGATATTGAAACAATTGAGTGGCTTCAAAGATATCTTGCAGCAAGCACAATGACAATCATTGTTGTAACTCACGATAGATATTTCTTGAATGCTGTCTGCGATAAGATTCTTGAACTTGATAGATCACAGATTTATGTACATCCTGGTAATTATACTGATTATCTTGAAAGAAGAGCTCAAAGATTGGAATCAATGCAAAAAGAACAGGATAGACTCTCTACCATATTGAGAAGAGAGCTTGTTTGGCTTCAAAGAGGTCCACAAGCTAGAACCGGAAAGGATAACAATCGTAAAGATAGAATAATGAACATGCAGAATCAACAGAAGAATGTCTCTGATGTGTCACAGACACGCTTCACTTCCACCTCTCGACGTCTTGGAAAGAAAATTCTGAATGTGAAGCATCTATCAAAAGCATATGGAGATAATGTGCTGTTTGACGACTTCTCATACTCTTTTACGAAGAACATGAGAATAGGAATTGTTGGTCCAAATGGTAGCGGTAAATCCACTCTTTTAGATATAATCACAGGCCATCTGAAACCAGATGGTGGTACGATTGATGTCGGAGTGAATACTGTATTCGGGTATTATGATCAAATGGGCCGCAATATTGATAGCACCAAAACTGTTCTTGAATATGTTGAGGATATCTCAGAGAGGATAACTCTCGCACCAGGTCAAGAATTGAGCAGCTCTCAATTTCTTGAAACCTTCAGTTTTCCTGCAAAGCTTCATAGACTTCCAATTTCCACTCTTTCAGGTGGTCAAAAACGTCGTCTTTATTTGATCTCTCGTCTGATGAAGAATCCAAACTTCTTGGTATTGGATGAACCAACAAATGACCTTGATGTTCAAACAATGGAAAATCTTGAGAGCTACATAAATGATTTTGATGGTTGCTCAATTATTGTATCCCATGATAGAGCCTTCTTAGACAACACATGTGATCAGCTGTTTGTTTTAAACAAACCTAAAATTAACGAATATCCTGGAATCTACTCTCATTATAAAGAAGACCTGGAGAACAACAACATAAGCTTCTTAAAAGTTGAGGAAGAAAAAGTAGAGGAAGTCAAGAAAGAAGAGAAACAGAGCAGCAAGAGCTACAACAGAAGACCTAGAAAAAAGGGACTTTCTTTCAAAGAGAAGAAGGAATATGAAACAATCACCGAGGAAATTGATAAACTGACAACATTGATTTCAGTTCTTGAAGAATCTTTCGCTGATATCAGTGAGAATGAATATGGGACACTCGAACAGAGAACAAAGACCTACAATGATAGTAAGATCACTCTAGAAGAAAAAGAAGAGCGCTGGCTTGAACTTGCAGAAAAAATAGAAGAATGATCTGCATGACTTAAAACTCAAATCTGAAGGCATCATCTTTGATCTTAATTGCTTCAACCACTATTGTTTTTTTTAACAGTGAAATAAATAAAACATCACATTGATTGTGATGTTTTATTTGTTTGTTCATAAGAAATCTTAATAATACTTGGTTTCTTTTATTTTCTGACAATTTGCTTCAAGCTTCTTCACTGTGTTGAGATGTCTCTCATCTTTCATTGATAGAGCTCCTGCTTCACATGCATTCATACATGCACAGCAGTGAATGCATTCTGAAGGGTCTTTGGTTGTCATTGCTTTGGTGGGACATACATCCTCACAAATACCACACTCGACACATTTGTCTTTATCCTTTACAGGCATGTAATATGGTTCTGTTATTTTCACGCCATCTCGGTAAGGTCTATTTCCAGGAAGATCAAGTTTGACTTTATTTGAATCCATTCTTCCTAAAGCAACCTGAGAGAATTCATGAAGTACATTAAAATCATCTTCATTTGGATGATCTGTTCCAACTTTGTCAGTGTAGCAATGCTGTGTAACAACTGAAGTCGCTCCTATTACAGATCCACCCAGTTCTTCAACAATATCATAACCTTCAACAAGACAGTCATCAAACTCTCTGTTACCATAGCTCACCATGAAAATGACCTTTGCTCCATTCAATTCAACTTTTTGTTTTAAGAAATTAGCAAAAAGAGAAGGAATTCTTCCGGCATATGCTGGAAATGAAATCAGTACCAATTCGTCTTTCTCAGCGACAATAGTTTGAGAGCGATCATCTTTCAAAGTTACATTGTACAAAGTCTCATTTCCTAGCTTTTTTGCTAGATATGAGCCTGCTTTCAAAGTGGTACCATTTGGAGAGAATGTTATATGTTTGACAGTGCAGGGAATAACATCTTCTGCTTTGGTCAATAATTTCACAAACTCTTTATCTGGAATTGGTCGTTCATAGAAGTACCCCTGAGCAAATCTACATCCGACAGTCTTTAAATAATTTACATCTTCAAGGGTTTCAACACCTTCTGCAATTACATCCAGATCAAGCTCTCCAGCAATTCCCATCACCAAATGGATTATGCTCTTCTTACTTGTGCTCTTTGCCCTGTTCATCATGAATACCATATCAAGTTTCAACATATCAACTGGTACTTCTGAGAGCATATTCAGTGAAGAATATCCTGATCCAAAATCATCCATCTCCACATAAAAACCTAGGGCACTCAATTCTTTGATTATTGCAATCAGTTTATCTTGTCCCTGTGTATATGCAGTTTCTGTTATTTCAAGATGAAGAAGAGAAGCTGGTAATCTGTATTTGGCGATCAAGCTTTTGAAGAAACCAACCAAATCATCACTGTAAATATCATTTCTTGACACATTTACAGAGATTGGTACAACTTTATATCCTTGATCAATCCACATTCTTTGATGTCTGCAGGTCTCTTCCCAAACATATTTATCTAATTTTGTTATAAATCCATTTTTCTCAAACATAGGTATAAACAGACCAGGATTCATAAAACCATCTTCAGGGTGAATCCATCTTACGAGAGATTCTGCACCTATCAGTTTTCCTGATTCAACTTCAATTTTAGGTTGGAAGTAAACAACAAACTCACGATTTTTGAGTGAGCTATCCATCTGAGAGACAATTCTCTGTTCTTTGATGACCTTTTCATAATCTGTCTTATTGAAGAAGGCAACAGTCTTACCGTATTGCCCCTTGATTACCTTAATTGGCATACGTGAATAATCACACATCATTCTAACAGAGTTATCTTTGCTCTTGTCCATGGTATAAACACCAAGTTGAACACGGAGGATATTTGATATCTCAGACTCCTGCAGAAGCTCTTCTATCTGTTTACCTACAGCAACAGCATCTATTTGATAATCTATCAAAGCTTGGAATCTATCAGCTGAGAATCTTGCAATGAGGGCGTCTGGACCCAGAACTTTTCTGAGAACATTTGCTACAAACTGCAGTACTTCATCACTTGCGGATTCACCATATATCTGAGTTATTATTTTGAATTGATTTATATCACCACAGATGATAGAAAATTGCTTATCTGGATTGTTCTTTATGATTTCTTCTGCTTTTACATAAAACCCTTCTGTGTTGTATAGACCTGTTAAAGTATCGTGTTGAACAACTGCGATGAAAGATTTGTTTTCTCTGAGGGTTATGATGTTTTCTAATCTATGAAGCAACAATTGAGGATTGTAAGGTTTTGTTAAAAAATCACTTGCGCCATCTTTCAAACATCTAATTTCTGCATCGACACCTTCTTTTTGTGTCTGCACAAGTACTGGGATAGATAGCAGCTCTTCATCTCTCTGTCTCACTTTTAGGAATTCATAGCCATCCATAACTGGCATTGTTAAATCTAAAAATATCGCAGAGACCTCTCCCTTTCTGTCTGAAAGAATATCTAGTGCTTCTTGGCCATTTTCAGCCTGTATCAATCTATATTTATCTTTTAATATATTACTTAAAACTTTTCTATTAATTTGATTGTCGTCGACTATCAATATCAGACGTTTGTTCAACATATCCCCCTCATTTCTCCTTTTCCCCGAAAGCACATTCCTCAAAGTGTATAATAAAAATAGCATTCTAAAAGTATCTTGGCAAGGTATCGTTAATTCATAAGTTAACTTT